>JAISBH010000004.1 GCA_031266295.1 Oscillospiraceae bacterium
AGGCCGCGAAAGCCGCAGCCGCCGCGAACGCCGGTTCCGATACGGTGGTCGCCGCCGTCGCCAGCGCGGTGCCCGCCTTGCGCCTTGATCCCTCGCGAGCGCTGATAGTCACCGAGATAGGCGGCGCTCTAGCGGCGGGCGAGGTCAAGGTTAAGCTGCTGACGCTGTATCCGGATTGCTGGAAGGTAACGCTGGGGCGCGCCGGTTCGGTGGAGCAGGTGCCGCTGTCCGAATTGGATCATCATGGACGCGCGTTCGATCACACCAGCTGGCTTGTAGTGCCGCCGGCGCCGCTGATGGATCGCGATCGTTTCGATTTCCAGGATTTGGTGGACATAATGGATCGGCTGAGGGATCCGGACACAGGCTGCCCATGGGATCGCGAGCAGGATCACGTCACCCTGCGAGAGTATATACTTGAGGAGGCGTGCGAGGTCATCGAGGCCATCGACCGAAACGATCCCGACAAGATGGCGGACGAACTGGGCGACGTTATACTTCAGGCCGTGTTCCACGCGAAGGTGGATCAGGAGCGCGGCGGATTCGACATACTCGACATTACGACGGCGATCTGCCGCAAAATGATTCGACGGCATCCACATATATTTGGCGCGGCCAAGGCTGACACCAGCGCGCAGGTGCTGAAAAACTGGGAGGCGATCAAGCGCGAGGAGAAACGCCTGACCACCCAGACCGATGTTATGCGCGACATACCCAAGCAGCTGCCCGCGCTGATGCGCGCCGCCAAGATTCAGAAGAAGGCGCGCGACGTGGGATTCGATTGGGACACGCCGCTTGAGGCTCTCGATAAGGTCATGGAGGAAACCAGCGAACTGCGCGCGGAACTGGAGCGTGTCGGTTCCAAACCCAAGCCCGCGCTGCTGCCGCGAGTCGAGGAGGAGGCAGGCGACCTGCTGTTCGCCGTAGTGAACGCGGCGCGACTGGCCGGCGTCCAGCCTGAGCTGGCGCTTAACACAGCCATTGAGAAGTTTGTCTGCCGATTTGACCGCGTTGAGCGCGCCGTCGCCGCCGATGGTAAGGAGATGCGCGGTATGCCGCTTAGCGAGCTGGACCGCTACTGGGATAAGGCCAAGCTCGAAGAGGCGGCGCGATGAGCGCCCCGCAGCTGTCCGTCATTGTTCCCGCGTACAACGAGGAAATGGGCCTGGCCGAGACCCACCGCCGTTTGACGGGCGTGCTATCCGGCATGGACGTCGATTATGAGATCATATACATAGACGACGGCAGCCGCGACCGCACGCTTGAGATCGTCGAATCGCTGCGCGCTAGCGACGATCATGTGCGGCTGCTGAGCCTGGCGCGCAATCACGGTCATCAGATCGCCGTGACGGCCGGACTGGATGCGGCGGAGGGCGACGCCGTAGTGATCATCGACGCCGACCTGCAGGATCCACCCGAGGTGATACCGCGCATGTACGAGCGTTTCCTAGAGGGTTATGACGTCGTGTACGGTAAGCGTTCCGGGCGCGAGGGCGACTCGGCGTTCAAGAAGGGTACGGCGTTCGCGTTCTACCGGTTGCTGAACGCGCTGACGGACGTCGAGATCCCGGCGGACACGGGCGACTTCCGCCTGGTTTCGCGCCGCGCCGCCGACGCTGTGCGCGGTATGCGCGAACACGATCGATATCTGCGTGGCATGTTCGCGTGGATCGGGTTCAAGCAGACGCCGGTGGAGTTCGACCGTGACAAGCGATTCGCGGGCGAGACGCATTATCCGCTGCGCAGGATGCTGAAATTGGCGATTGACGGCGTGATGTCGTTTTCTGTCAAGCCGCTGGGCGCGATTGCCGCGCTGGGCGCGATAATGGCCGGGGCGGGACTGTTGTGGCTGATTATCCTGCTGACGCTGCTGCTGGCGGGCAGCAAGGGACTCGGATTGAGCGCCATAGCGGCGATGATGCTGGAATGCTCCGGATTGATCCTGACCGCGCTGGGCATAGTCGGCGGTTATGTGGGGCGTGTATATCAAGAGGTGCAAAACCGTCCGTTGTATCGCTTGGCGCGGCGCGAGGGTTTTAACGATAGATAGCGATTGTGTCCGCTAAAACTCGCTCATATTCAAAAAAAACTGGTTCTCACCTTGATTTTTAGCAGGAATCGCGCTATTTTCGACGAATAGCCATACGGATCGAGTTCCATGCTAAGCAAAGGATGAGATCAACAAGGAGGATTACCACGTGAACAAGATGGAACTGAGCGCCCAGGTCGCCGCGAAGGCTGGCTTATCCAAGAAGGACGGCGAAAAGGTTGTCATCGCGCTGTTCGACACGATTGTCGAAACGCTTAAGAAAGAAGAGCGCGTGCAGGTCGTGGGTTTCGGGACGTTCGAGACGAAGACCCGTCCCGCGCGCAAGGCCCGCAATCCGCGCACTGGCGAGCCGATCGACATCGCAGAGAGCAAGGCCGTTTCGTTTAAGCCGGGCAAGGGACTGCGCGACGCGCTGGCCGGAGAAGGCTGAAGGTATAAGACGTGCGGCTGGATCTGTATCTGAAGACGTCGCGCATTATCAAACGGCGTACAGTGGCCAACGAGGCCTGCGACGCGGGCCGCGTATTGATCAACGGCAAGATCGCGAAGCCCGGCGCGGAGGTCAAGACTGGCGATCGGCTGGAGATCCGCTTCGGCGGCAAGGTCGGTTCGTATGAGGTGCTGTCGGTTCAATTGCACGCGCCGAAAGCGGAGGCCGCCAATATGTACCGCGCCATAGCCGAGCCGCCGGAAGGGTTTTGAGTGACGCGCGCTCAAGCGGGCCGCTGGCTGATACTCGCGGCGGCGGGCAGCGGCGCTCGCTCCGGTGAACCGCTCAACAAGGCGTTCGCGCCGCTGGGCGATAGCTGTGCGGCGCTGCTGTGCCTGAAGGCGTTCGCGCCGTTTGTCGATGGCGCGGTTGTGGCGATTGGCTCGGAAGACGTTCCATCGTGGGAAGCGGTTGAACGGCGCGCGCAGGTGCTTACGTCCGTAATCACGGTGCGGGGTGGGTTGAACCGCCAAGCGTCGGTTTCGCGCGCGCTTTCTCATGTGCCGCCTGATGCGAGGCTGGTCGCCGTGCACGACGCGGCGAGACCGTTCGTTTCAGCGGCAGTGATTGAGCGGTGTTTCGCGCAGGCGGAACGCACGGGCGCGGCGATCCCCGTTGTTCCGGTTGCGGATACGATGCTGATCGTCGGCGAATCCGGTTCGGAGGAAGCGCCGCCTCGAGACCTGCTGCGCGCGGTGCAGACGCCGCAAGTGTTTAGACGTGATTGGCTGGCGCGGGCGTACGAAGACGCGTCCGACGGCGCTGCAACCGACGACGCAACGCTGGTTCGAGCGGCTGGCCACGCTGTGTCAATCGTGGATGGCGAGACTCGCAATCGAAAGCTGACCACGCCGGAGGACTTTAGAATCGCGCGGATGGAGATTATGCTGAACGAAAGGGAGACACAATCAGCCGCCAATCAGCCGCGCGTGGGCTTCGGCTTGGATGCGCACCGGCTGTCTCCGGACAGGCCTCTTGTATTATGCGGGGTGACGGTGCCGCACACGGCGGGCCTGCTGGGACACAGCGACGCGGATGTGGCGGTTCACGCGCTGATAGACGCGCTGTTGGGCGCGGCGGCGCTGGGCGACATCGGGCGGTGGTTTCCGGACAGCGACGCGGCATACAAGGGCATATCGTCGATGCTGCTGCTGAAGCGAGTCGTCGACGGACTGGCGGAGCGAGGGTATCGCGTCGGCAATGCGGATGTGACGATCGTGGCTCAGCGGCCTAAACTGGCGGGATTCATCCCGGCGATGCGGGATTCGCTGGCCGGGGTGCTGGGCGTTGATGTCGGGGATGTCAGCGTCAAGGCGACGACGACGGAACGTATGGGTTACGAAGGCCGCGAGGAGGGCGTTTCAGCGCACGCGGCTGCGGTTTTATATCGGAAACAAGCGCGCAGCGGAGGCTATTCATTTGATACTATCGGGCCTTGAGATTGAGCGTCAGCGCCAGTTGGGGAAGATCGGGATCGAGCCGTTCGATCCGTCTCTGATCAACCCCAATAGCTGCAATCTGCGTCTCAACGATCGTTTACTTATATATAAAGATGAAATCCTCGATATGAAGAGACCCCATGAGGTTGAATACATCACGATCCCCGCGGGCGGATTGACGCTGGAGCCGGGGCGGTTGTATCTGGGCCGTACGCTGGAATATACTTGGACGGATGGGTTTGTGCCGATGCTGGAGGGACGGTCGTCGCTGGGGCGGCTGGGCCTGTATATTCATGTGACGGCAGGTTTCGGCGATGTAGGATTCCGTGGGTACTGGACGCTTGAGATGCACTGCATACATCCGATCAGGATATATCCGTTTGTACAGATATGCCAGATATATTACCATACGATCATGGGAGATTACCAGCCATATGTCAGCGGGAAGTATCAGGGTAACACGGATATTCAGCCCAGCATGATGTATAAGGAATTGGGATAAGTCGTCGCCCTTTTGCGGGCGATTATTAGCGCGGCAATCGACAATCAGCCTGCGGAGGCGTACCCGCGCCGCTAAGAATTGATGCTACCGATGGAGGAATTATGCCTGACACAACCGAGCAAGGATTAGCCATGCTGCGCGCCAAGCAGGGTTTCATATGCGACATGGACGGCGTGATATACCATGGCAACCGATTGCTGGACGGGGTTGAGCGCTTTGTGGACTGGCTGGTCAGGGAGGACAAACGTTTCCTGTTCCTGACCAACTCGAGCGAGCGCGCGCCCAAGGAGCTGCAGGCGAAACTGGGCCGGATGGGCTTGAAGGTTGACGAGAGTCACTTCTACACGTCGGCGCTGGCGACCGCCAGCTTCCTGCGCAGCCAGGCGCCGGGCGCGACGCTGTACGTAATCGGAGAGCCGGGATTAGTCGGCGCGCTGTACGAGGCTGGGTTCACGATGAACGACGTCAGCGCGGATTATGTCGTAGTCGGGGAGACGCGCGCCTACAGTTTCGAGAAGATCGAGCACGCGATCGGGCTGATTCTCGGCGGCGCGAAGCTGATCGCCACCAATCCAGACTTGACAGGCCCGTCGGAGCGCGGGATCATCCCGGCGTGCCGCGCGCTGGTCGCGCCGATTGAACTGGCGTCGGGCCGCGCCGCCTACTACGTGGGCAAGCCGAATCCGCTGATGATGCGCCACGCGATCAAGCGCCTCGGGGTGCCTGTCGACCAAACCGTAATCATCGGTGATAGGATGGATACCGACATCATCGCCGGTATCGAGTCTGAGATCGACACCGTACTGGTGCTGTCCGGGGTTACGGCGAGGGAGCGGGTGAAGGACTTCCCGTACAGGCCGCACTATATATTTGGCGGCGTGGACGGCATACCTCCGCTCGAGGGAGGGGTGTGATTCATGCGGATAATCGAACCGTCGTTTACCATATTGACCGACGTCAATGAGGCGGAAATCGTGCGCCGCATTGAGCGAGCGGCTCGAGTGTGCTACAAGAGCGAGGATATGATAACGGACGACTCCGCGCCTGACTTCGTGCGCAGGATAATCAAGAGCGGGCACGAATCCGTAATTGAGCATGAATCCGTCTCCGTGCTGGTCGTCTGCGACCGTGGGGTGTCGCATGAATGGGTTCGTCACCGCATCGCCAGCTACTCACAGGAGAGCACGCGGTACTGCAACTACGGCAAGGATAAGTTCGGCGGCGAGATCGCGTTCATAAAGCCGCGCTTCTGGAACGAGGACGGCGAGCAGTACCGTATATGGCTGGACGCTATGCGCAAGGCTGAGGATGCTTACCTTGCCCTGCTTCGGTTGGGCGCATCCCCCCAGCAGGCGCGCGGCGTGCTGCCCAACAGCCTCAAGACCGAGCTGGTCGTGACGATGAACCTGCGCGAGTGGCGGCATTTTTTCCGGCTGCGTGTGGATAAGTCAGCACATCCGCAGATGCGGGAACTGGCAAAGCCGATGCTTGCTGAATTCAAACGGCTGCTGCCGTGCGTGTTCGGAGATATATTCCCGGCTGTCGGATGATCAATGAGGTTAGGGCTGGGTGAGGGCGACGTGAGGGTGTGCTTCGACCGGCCGCCCATTTCCGATAGTCTGCTCCGGAACGCAACCGGTTCCTT
>JAISBH010000005.1 GCA_031266295.1 Oscillospiraceae bacterium
GGCCCTAGAACAGCCTGTATCCCGCGAATCTCCGCGCCAGGCTGTACGAAGAGGTGATCATAATGAAACTGACCGCCGATTTCATCAGACCGACCGCCGTCGCGAGCGAATACTGCGCGTTAAGAAAGCTCATCCTGTACACGTAGGTATCAATGATGTCCCCGCTTTCATACACGATTGGGCTGTACAAATTGTATATCTGATCGAACCCCGCGTTCAGTATGTTCGCCAGGCTCAATATCGTCACCAGCACGATGGTCACTGTGATGCTCGGCAGCGTGATATGCAGGACGCGCCGCACGCGCCCCGCGCCGTCAATCGCGGCCGCCTCATACAAATCAGGATTGATGCCCGCCAGCGCCGCAATGAAGATGACCGCGCCGTATCCGAATTCCTTCCACACGTCGGTCAGGATGATCAACGGCCGGAAGAGCGTGTTGGAACCAAGAAAACTCATCGGCGCCGCGATCCAATTCAGTTTCAGCAGCAGGGTGTTGACCATGCCATTGTCGCCGAGGATATTCCGAAACACATTCGCCAGGATAACCCACGACAAAAAGTGAGGCAGGAAGCACAGGGTTTGCACCGTCTTCTTAAGGCGCGGCTGCCTTGCCTCGAACAGCGCAATGGCGAAAAATATGGATATGATCAGCGAAAAGAACAGCTTTCCGCAAGCGATAATCAGTGAGTTGCGGAAGACGCGCGACATATCGCGCAGCTGTAGCATATACTGGAAGTTCTCCAATCCGATCCACTTGAATCGGAGGAATCCCTTGATAGGCCGAAAATCCTGAAACGCAATGACATTACCGAAAAAAGGGATAATCGTATAGATAAGAACAATCGCCAGACCCGGCAGAATCAACAGATGATACGGCCATGTCTCTCGCAATGTAATCCGTCGACCGCGCCGCGTGCGCGTGGAATGACGCAGAACCATACAATTTCGCCTCCGTCCGCGTATCATACGATACCGCTCTATGCCTGGTACACAGCCGTATAGGATCGATTGGACTTCCGAACCGCCGTGCTGCGGCGGTTCGGAAGCGCGCGTGTTGTTACTTTCCTACGTACGCGCGAACGTCCTGAGTAACTCTTTCGCCGCCGATCGCGTTCCATTCGGCGACAAAAGCATCCCATCCGTCCAGTGAGGATTCGCCTGTCAATACCTTAAGGAAGTACTCCTCTTCGAGCGTGAGCATCGCGCCCCATAGCCGCTCCATGGATTCTGTTTCGGCGTAGCACGCCGCCGGGATTATATTGACAAGCTCACTGTTGCGCTGGACTTCCCATGCGCCGGTCGCCCAGCCCCACGCATTCGCGGTGGCGAGATTTTCCTGATACGCAGCTCGGAAGCCTTTTTCCAATACGGCAGTATAACCGTTGTACCAGGTTTTGCCGTCTCCGCATTGATCGTCATACTCGCGCGTACCCGCGATTACTTCCATTACGGCGTCGATCTGCTTCTCCTTGGCGTCATAATCGCAGTGCAGCACATTGATCGGGTAATAATGCCAGGAGAAATTGGAGTCCATTCCCTTCGGTCGAACGCCTTCAGCTTGCGATTGATCCAAATCGTACTGATAGTTAATCGTCTTGACGACGGCTTCCTTGACGTCTTCGGATGCGCCCTTCTTAACTATGACATACGTATCGGTCGGTGAACGTCCCACCACGTTCATCTTACCGTTCGCCGACGACAGAGGCGCCAGCACCGACATAAACGACGCGCTATCGGACATGCCGCCCATGATATTCACCACCGGCCACTGTCCGTTCCACCAGGAGCCAAACCACATGCCCGACTGGTCGTTCGCGATCAGTTCGTAGCATTGATCCCCATTGGTCGTCGCCAGTGAAGGGTTGACGATACCTGAGGCGATCAACTCGCGGATCGCCGCCAGCGCGGTTTTCGTCTCCTCCGTTACGGAGCCGTATACCGTCTGGCCATCCTTATCCGCAACCCACTGTTCCGGATACGCGCCGAAATAGGTGAATAACGCGTTCAGGTGATAGCTGCCGCCGCCGGGTTGATAGTAATCATTGCTGGCGGCGATCCCCGTAGTGACCTTCCCGCTTGGATTCTGGCTGATGAACGCGCTGGCTACATTCACTACCTCGTCCCACGTCGAGGGCGCTTCCAGGCCGACCGCTTCCAGCCAATCTTTCCGCAGCCAGATTAGCGGCACGCTGTCCATGCCGGGGGCGACATTCCCGATCGCCATCAACCTGCCATTGAATGTTGCGAGCGCCTCAGCGAGACCGTCGGTTGACTCAAAGCAAACGGTGAGCGAAGGAGACTTGTACTTCGCGAACGCGTCCGTCATATCCTCGACCGCCTCAGCGTCAACCAACTGAGCCAACTGCCGATAGTTGACATTCATCACATCCGGCATGTCGCCCGAAGCCAACGCCATCGCGACCTTGGTCTGATATGTCGCGGAGTCCGCCGAGAACGCGTACTGGTAGTCCACGTTCAGCTTTTCTTCCAAGTAGCGGACAATGTAATTATCCTCCGAACTCTCTCCAGGATCATACGCCACGTTGGCGGATTCCTCACGCCCGACCGAAATGACTACCCGTTCCTCACTGACAGGGCCGTACGGATCCACAGCCTCTTCCGCCGCCGCCGGCACGAGCATCGTCCCGCACAGACAAACCACAGCCAACCATACCATCCATTTTCGTGCGCTTTTCATGGTCAATCGAACCTCCTTCATAATAATGAGCGCCAAATCAACCTGATAAACCCGTCAAACCTTCCGCGCATTCCTGTGCTCCGTCGAAACGAATCGCCTCCTCTCTCAAAAGCAACCGTCCATGCCATTGCCGGATCTCGTCGGTTGAAAGCCATCATAATACCTATAACGTATAGCCCGTCCGCTGAATAATTTGATCCTGATAACTTTTGTCCAACTGCACAAAATGCCCGCTCCAACCCCAAACCCGAACGATGAGCTGCCGATACTGGTCCGGTTTAGTTTGCGCATCCAGCAATGCCTGCCGACTGACCGCGTTCAGCTGCATCTGATGCCCGCCTAAAAGGATAAACATGCGCACCAGCTGTGCGGTCTTTGCCAGCGCGTCGTCGTTTCGAAATACGGTATCCGACAATTCCAGTGTCAGCGGCCCGCCGTTGATCACGCGCCGAACGCCTGGCCGTGCAAACGTTCGGACGACCGACAGCGGCCCTGCGTCGCTCAGCAGCAGCGACGGTGAGAAATTTGCGCTGAGCGGCTCACCCGGCATGTGTCCGTCAGCCAGCGCGCCTAGTTCAGACGCGTGCCATAAATAATACATCGCGGAACCGGTGCCTGGACGAAACACGCCGTTTCGCTCGTTTCTTCGTCCCTCCCACGCGTTGGCGAACGCGTCCAGCAAAGTGTCCGCGACGGACTCGCATTCGGGATCGCGTCCCAGTTTCGGCGTGTCGGAGCGCAGCAGTGATTTCAGCTCCGGCGCGCACTCAAACTGATTCGCAAGCGCGCCAAGAAATGCGCGCGCCGTATAGGTTTGATTCTCAAACACAACACGCCGCACGGCGGCCAGTTGATCCACCGCCGAAGCGAGCCCCGTTCCATGAATACCGTAATTGTTGTACCTTGCGCCTTCCGAGACGTCATGTGTCGGATCCGCCATCAATACGGATTGAAACGGCGCCGGCTCAATCCACAACGGTTGGATTGAAGACTCCAATTCATCCGCACGTCGGCGCAGCTCGGCGCACACCGACTGGAACAGCGTTTCGTAGTCCGGGGATTCGATCAGCTTCATGCGAATCGCGCTATCCACGGCGCCGGCTAAAGACACCGCTCCGATGTTTGGTATATCCATCGCCACGCCGGGTATGATGAACTCCCAGCACGCCGCAACCGTGTAATCCCGAGCGTCTTTTAGTGAATAACCCAGATCTATCAATCCAGGAATGACGACGTCGTCGTTTGAGTACTGCGGGAATCCCAGTCCCAGCCGCGTCAATTCCGTACACCGAACGAACAGTTCCGGCGGCGTACTCTTATTCACCCGGATGTTGATCTTCGGATCAATCCGTCGATTGTTCATACTGGCGGTCAGGCACAGCCACGTCAATTCGTTGACGGCGCAATCACCCTCACTGTCACAGCCACCAAGCATTAGGCTCTGCCCGTTGTCGCCCTGTTGCATACCCTGATACAAATCGCTGTCCCGGTTGAAAGAAAGAAACAACTCCTCAATCCAAGAGAGGGCTTCATCCTCGCTTAGTCTCCCGGCCTCGACGTCCGCGCGATAGTAGGGCAGCATATATTGGTCAAACCGCCCGAGCGTATTATGATACACATTGCTGGCCCACAAACAGAAATGCAGTATACGGAGCGCTTTCAACGCTTCCGGGAACGTCTGCGCCCCCTCGCGCAGCGCGCGCGACAGGTCGGCGTCACAGTACCGATCGGCATACGCGAGCGTCGCGTCAATACATTGCGCGGATTCCGGCGTACACACCGCGCGCCTGGGCAGCAGACCATTTCGCAATACACCATCCCAATCGCTGGAAATGTTGCACACGCGGCCTTGCTCATGCACATAACGCCCCGCTGTCAGCCGTTCTTTCTCACCTGGCGCGTAGATGTCGGGGAAAGCTTCCAGCGTGCGGCGGGCAGGGATGCGCTCCGCCATGTCGCGCGATATGGTCTCGCGTTCCAGAAACAGCCGCAGCCGAAGGGCGGCGCGCTGCGCTAGCGTTAGCGCGGGATCCTGAATTCTTTGGGATACCTCGGTCCATTCTTCCGGCGTCAGAGTACGGCGCAAGGGATGTTCGCCTCCTTGAAGATGTCGACGAGCGTTTGGGGCGGCTCTTTTTCGGAAAACGTCGGCGCGTAAACCATATCCAATCCCGCGTATTTCGCGCCCGCCGCCTTGTTATAGCGTAGCAGCTCAACTTTTTGCAGATGGCGCGCGCTTCGGAGAAACTCGGCTGTCTCTCGCATATTCTGTTCGCCATCCGTGACGCCGGGGATCATGGGAATACGAATCCAAAACGGCTTTCCTGATTGTTTGAGCGCCTCCAGGTTCCGCTTGATTAGTTCGTTGCCCACACCGGTCCACCGCCGATGCTCCCGCGTGTCGGCCAGTTTAATATCCATGATCACCAGATCCATACAGTCAACGGCTCTCGTGAATACATCCTCCGGCGCATACCCGCTCGTCTCCATGCACAAATGAACGGTACTAAGAGCACGAGTGAGTTCAATTACGAAATCCGCTTGTAGCAACGGTTCGCCGCCGGAGAATGTCACACCGCCGCCAGCCATCTCCAACAACGCACGGTTAGGCAGCACACGCGCCGCGACATCCTGCGGCATCATCGATTGACCCGCTATGCGCAGACAATTCTTTGGGCAGACAGGCACACATGCGCCGCAAGCCGTACATCCTCCTGGCGATGGGCAGACCGCGCGGCATGTGCCGCACTCAACGCACAGCGCGATGGTTTTCACCCTCGAGGGTCTTGGCGATAAACCTTCCGGATTATGGCACCACGCGCAACGCAGCGGGCAACCCTTCAGAAAGACGACGGTACGGATACCCGGACCGTCAAAGACGGCGAATTCTTCAATGTCGAACACCAATCCCGTCATGGAGAATTATTCCCCCAAACAGCATCCGACGCGTTCGTGAAAGCGGCGCAGGAAGTTTCCGTAAACCTTACTTGAACGTTCATGATAACGTTAATGTACCATTAAAGCACTCACATGTCAAGATGGTTTGCGCAAATACATGAAAATTTTTCAAGGAAGGATATCCGCGCGTCCCTTGCGTTTTCATGTGATTCAGTTTACCATGGAACCGACAGCCGAAACCGACTGGGGCAAAGGAAGATTGCGTATATGAAATCAATCGATCCCAATAAGCGCGTGACGCTCAAGGATATTGCCGAACGCACCGGCTTTACAGCCAACACTGTTTCCCGCGCCTTGAAGGATTGCGCAGACATCTCCTCTGAAACGAAAGCCCTGATTCGCGAGACAGCTCAAAAACTGGGTTACGTCCGTAATAGCATGGCCAGCGCGTTGCGCTCAGGAAAATCAAACACCATCGCGCTGATTGTCGGCGCGGTCGGAAACCCGAAATTCGCGATGATGGCTGACGACTTAATCAGGGCTGCCAACGCAAAGCAATACAACGTCATTCTGTTGTACACCTACGACGACCCGGCGCTGGAAGCAAAGGCCATTCAAACTGCGGTGGAGCGGCGTGTCGACGGAATCATCATCACCACCCAACAGAAGGATGATCACAGCGTGATGCAGCTGCGCCTTTCACGTATCCCCTTCGTGCTGATTGAACGGCATTTTAAGGAATATAAAACCGACGCGGCTCTGTGCGACGAGGAGCAAGGCGGATACCTGGCCGCGCGTCATTTGCTCGACGCCGGCCATACCCGCATAGCGTTCTTAACGGGAGAGGCGCATATCTCCAGCTCGCGTGAACGCGCGGCGGGGTTTTTGCGCGCGGTGGGAGCGTTGCCGGAAAGCAGCTATGTGGTGATCCCCATGTCCGGGGATGGCGCGGAGAACGCTCGCTCGATTGTGCAGTTGGGCGAGCGCGGCTTCACGGGTTATTTCTTCTATCATGATATGGGGTTGCTTGACACGCTCAATCAGTTGGGTAAGATTGCGCCGCAGCTCATCCACGAGTACGGGTATATCGGGTTTGACAACATTGAACGGAATTTATCGTTGCCCGCGCCGATCTGCTCGGTGGATTCGTCCAGCGTGCTCGTATGCCAGGCTGCCGTCGATTTGTTGGTTCAGCGCATTAATGGGGAACAGTTTTCACCTCAAAGTCTAGTATTCCCTACGTCCGTAGTCTGCCGAGGCAGCTGCGGAAGACATTCGGAAAGGCTTGAATAATTCATGCTGCGCCGAGAAACCCTCGGCGTGCGGTAATTCCAAATTTTGAATTCTTCAATATGATTCGGTCGCCTACAATCGATTTTTTCTTGGCAAGAATCGCTCGTTGTGCCGTAGATGCCTATACCGTAGATGGTATCCCACGAACGTGTCTAGGATGCAGTGCTAGTCGCTGCGGCGGGACGCTGTTCGATCTGCGGATCGAAGGCGCTTTAAGTTTGTGGCGCCCCGCCACTATGGTGTAACATGACAACTACCCTATAGCGTTTTTATTGGCGGGACGCAGGAGTTGGAACGGGGAACGAGGAACGTCCCTGCGGGGAGCCTGGGACTCTGTCCCAGACCCTGCGAAGGGCTATCCGCCCTTTCGAATCCTGACCAGGCTTCGCCTGGACCATCGTTTGCACACATTCCATCGGCTTCGAACTGCCGGTCGTGCCCCGATAGTCTGTTCCGTAACGTAACCGACAACCCTCATCGCCCCCCTAGGGGGAGATGGCGCCGCAGCGACAGAGGGGGTTCCCCGGGGGACGTCAGTCCCCTTCCCGAAGGCGCGGATGCGCCGCATCCCCTTCCGATTGCTAGCGTTCAAAAAAATTTATCAATCAGCAGCGGTTTGCAGCGATATAGATACCTGCGTTCCGCACGGGCCGCCTCTTATCTCAAATTGAACCGATTTACCAAATAAGCGGTTCGCGCGGGCATATGAATTCGTAAGGCCTATCTTGTTTGAAAAAACCTGAGCGCCCGGATGAAAGGTCTCATTAAGGCGCGCATAGTCGACTGCGTCTCCTCCGCACCCGTTATCCTCTATTAAAATATGCAGGCAGCTCTCCTCAACCGCCGCACGGATCCATATACGATTATCAACCCTAGACACGTCAGGGAATGCATGGATCAGCGCGTTTTCTACCAATGGCTGCAGGCAAAGGCGCGGCACATGCATTGACAGCGCTTCGGGCTGGATTTCTTTCTCGAAAATGAACTGCAGATCCAAACGCAAGCGCTGCAGTTCAATATATGCGTCCACATACGCTAACTCTTCGCTTAAAGGCACAGTTTCCCTCGCGTCGCCAATACTGGCGCGTAAAAGCGACGCTAAACTATCCGCCGCCGTTTGTATCTCATCTGTACGATGCTGCGCAGCCAGGCACTTGACGACATTCAATGTGTTATATAGAAAATGAGGCGAGACTTGCGCTCTCAGCGCGACGCGTTCAGCCGCGAGTGCTCGTGCGCTTTCTTCAAATATACGCTGATGCGCGGCGCGAACATCGCCAATAAGTCTATTGAAGCTAGAAAAGAGCAGAGCCATCTCTCGCGGCTGTCCTTCACCAGACAGTTCAAGTGGATTATCGCCTCGCATCGCGCCAATAGTCTTCTCCATATAACGAATAGGACGATACGCGAATTGCGCTGCGACAAGCGCGGCGAGCGCGGCAATCAATACTGACAGCAACGCGAATGGAGCGACAATTTTCACCATCTCCAGCATGACAGCAGTAAAGCGCGCGTATGGCTGGACACAGCATACGATCCATTCTGGGTGAGCGGGTATAGGCATTTGCAAAACGATATATCGGACGTCGTCAATCAATACGGTCGCCGTTTGAGCCACGCTTGTTTGAACGGGTATATCGTCGTTGAGAGGTCGTGAAAGCGCTTGCGCGAGAAACGCTGCGTCGTCTTCGTATGGAACCGCCTGGGCGGATCGAAAAATGAGCGAGCCGGAAGAGTCTAACACATAATACTGCCCGCCTTTAACGGGCTGTTCGAACAGTATCGGCTCAAACAAGCGGGTTATGTTGAGTCGGATCAAGCATATTCCCCTAAGCTCGCGCAGTGAGAAGCCCGTAAAGGATACAGACATGAACAGGCCTTTGTCTTTATCGGATTCTTCCATATATAGCGTGGGCATACCCGCGCCTGAGAGCGCGGCGCGGATCGCCTCGCTGTTATTATATACCGCGCCGACACGCAAAGTCGGCGCAGTCAGCCCCGAAGCGGTAACGCTGATGCC
Source organism: Oscillospiraceae bacterium (assembly GCA_031266295.1). Classification (GTDB taxonomy): domain Bacteria; phylum Bacillota; class Clostridia; order Christensenellales; family Aristaeellaceae; genus BNUH01. The sequence goes on from JAISBH010000005.1 coordinate 8,911, forward strand.
TGTGATAATATCTTTATGAGCTGCGAAATGTGCATTCAACAGGCGATCCATAGAGTCCACATTCCGACTGATTTGGATGCGCTGGAACAGTGACCTGTCTGCGATGGCTTTGTCTCCGGATATGGCGTCGAATAAAAGGCGCATGGTTTTATCAGCTACTATGTCGATAGCGGTATTCTTTAGCCGTCCGATATTTTGTGAAAGCGCGTCTATACGCTGCACGAACAGCGCTTCGCCGCTAGTTATTTCTGTTCGAAGCGCGTTTTCACTGATGCGTTTCGCCGCGACTGCGGCGTATAGCACCAATGGCGCAAGCGATATCACCAACATCAATAGAGCCAGTTGAGACCTGAAGCTCGGAGCTTTTTGTCTTGCGCTTCGGCGGACATAAGCATTATCGCTTATCATTTAACTGATCTCTTCCTTCCAGGAATGAAGTCCTCCGGCTTGCTGCCGGTGTATCTTAAGAAAACCTTTCTGAAATAGCTTGCGTCGTCTATGCCTACCGCCGCGGCGGCGTTTGACACTCGCGCGCCAGGCAGCTGCAGCAATACTTTTGCTTTCTCCATCCGTATTCGGGTTATATACTTACCCCATGTACATCCGGCGGCCGCCTTGAAAACACGACAGAAATGCGGAACGCTGAACCCTACGCAGGAAGCCGCTTCCTGCAAGCTTATAGACTGAGCCGGATTCTCCTCTACTCGGAACATAAGCGCTTTGACATTGGGATCGACAACGCTGGCGCAATTGGAGCCATTTCGCCATTTTCGTTCGACGGCGTCTTCAAGTGTCCTAATCATTCGAGATATATAGTATCTATTTTCCGGATCGTCAAAATCGCGCACTGAATTGCCTGTGATCCGCTCCAGTACGTCGCGAAAGCGCTCAAAAGAACGGATACATTCCCGTGATGACGGCATATTTGCACGCAAGCGCGATGCTGCCGATCGCAGTACGGCAACGGCTCTTTCTCGGTCCGAATGTGCCAACGCATCAGCGAACGCATTGTACAATTCATCAAGTATTAGCGGATGCGCTTGAGGCGACGCGTTATCCGGCAGCATGTCGCCTTCCTGATAGAATAAAAGATCGCATTGGGCCTCCAACACAGAACATGCATCTAGAGATATGGGACTCTCACGCCATACAACACGCGCGGTACAGTTTGCCTCGCTGGCCGCAGTGCGCATACACTCGATTGTCTCCGAAAGCAGCAATCCACGATTACTTTGATTCCGCGCGCTTAACGCGATTATCGCGCCGAATCGCACCCTGGGCGCGTCGGCTTGCGCGGGCAGTAAAAACGCTGTTGAGTGGAACGTGTTAGCTGGCGTGTCTAGCGGCGATACAATATTCAGCCAGCGATATGACAGCGCTTGCTTCCACTCTCGCGCGCTATTCGGCATCGCGTTTTTTGGCATGGCGTCAGCGCGCAGCAATACATACATCGGCTCGCTTCGAGTAAACGTCAAGAAATCCGGCAGCGTTTGCTTGCGCATTCCGGACTCATAGAGTATGCCAAGCGATAAACATCTTTCCATCCGCTCTGATCTAATGTCGGATTCTTCGCGGTCACATATGGCGTTCCATTCATTCAAGTTAGCGTTCGCGTTTGCGATCTTGACGGCGAACTCCTGCGGCGTAAGCTGCATTTTCAGCATGTAATCCACGATGCCATATAAGAACGATGGCTTGACGTAATCGAAATCATCATAATTGGATAATGCGATAACCTGAATCCACGGCCAAGCTTGCTTCGCTTGCCTGATAAGCTCCAAGCCGTCCATTTTTCCCATACGCATATCCGTTATTAAGTAAGCGGCGGGGGCTTGCCTCAGCAGCTCCATCGCGCGTTCGCCGCTGTGCGCCTGCATAACCTCTGATCCTTTGGGCAGGAGGGGGATAATCATGCTGGCGACAAAGCCTCGGATTATCTTATCATCATCCACCACCATAGCGCGCCTCATTGCGTCTTCAGGAATACGCTGGGTATAATGCATTCGCCGCCTCCTAATATATCACCGCCGCTTGCGTCTTGAGTGCAATTATACCACTCTGACAGACAATCGATCAACCTGAATCCATTGCCATTTTACAAAAATGTTGCCATTGCTTTAAACATGATGATAGGATTCTCCGGAATATGATATAACTTTCCGGTTGTTTTAGCCACAGCCGCCTTGTATAATCTATAAGCAAAGGGAGGCGCGCTAGATGCAGACAATGACGGGAAGAACAATCGGCAAAGCGTTGAGCGTTAAAAGACCGAAATTGAGGCGGCACGAGGAGCTTGTCGGTTATCTGATGGCTTCGCCAACGTTGATCGGTATTTTGCTGTTTTCAGTGATTCCAGTATTTTTTTCTGCATTCATAAGTTTCACTTCGTGGAACATGATGTCGCCATGGGAATGGGTCGGATTAGCAAACTATAAGACGGTCTTTCACGCCAAGATGCTTTCAACGATATGGACAAACACGTTGAAATACATAGCCATCGCTATTCCAGGTTCGATCATCTGTGGGCTGCTGCTCGCATTGGCGCTGAATACGCCGATAAGGGGCGTACCTTTGTATCGCATGGCGTTTTTCCTACCCAACATTACCACAACCGTTGCAGTGTGTGTAGTGTGGACATGGCTGTATGATAAAAATTATGGATTCTTGAACAATGCGCTTAGTGTGTTCGGTATACAACCCATTTCTTGGCTGTCGTCAAGGAAATGGGCTATGACGTCTATCAGCATCATGTCTATCTGGCAGGCCATGGGCTATGACATGATCATAATAGCCGCCGGCTTAAAGTCCATAGATGAAACCTATTATGAGGCGTCGCGCATTGACGGCGCGTCGTTCTATAAGCAATTTGCCCGTATCACGTTGCCCATGCTAACGCCGACGCTGTTTTATCTGCTGGTGATGCATTTCATTGGGTTCTTCCAGATGTTTGACGCGGCGTTTGTAATGACCAGCGGCGGTCCGGGTCACTCTACCACAACTATTGTGATGCACATTTATAATGTCGCCTTTACATATTTCCGCATGGGCGAAGCCTCCAGTTATGCGTGGATACTATTCGCCGTAGTGTTTGTGATCACCATTGTGCAGTTCCTTTTGCAGGATAGGTGGGTGAATTACGATGCGTAAACAATATTTATCTCATGGCTTGATTCACTTGGCGCTGCTGGTGGTCGCCGTTACCACGTTGTTTCCTTTCGTTTGGATGCTGTCCACGTCGCTGAAGGATACGGCGCTAGTGTTCAGCTACCCGCCAAAGCTGATACCAAACCCGCCGACGTGGGTGAATTACATGGACGCCTGGCAGGAGACCGCCATGACGCGCGCGATGCTCAATAGCATGTTTATCGCTATAACCGCGACAGCCGGCAATGTTGTCATTTCATCAATGGTTGCATATTCTTTCGCCAAGATTGATTTCCGCGCGAAGAACGCATTGTTCCTGTTGATCCTTGCGACCATAATGGTGCCTTATCAAGTGACCCTTATACCGCTGTTTGTTGTATTCAAACAGTTTGGGTGGATAAATACATACTATCCGCTGATTGTGCCCGCGCTGTTTGGCACCGCTTCCAATGTGTTCCTGATGCGCCAATACATTATGCGCATACCGGATGCGTATCGCGACAGCGCGTATATCGACGGATGCGGTCATATAGGCATATGGTGGCGGATTATAATGCCAATGTCCATTCCTATGATAGTTTCAATCGCTGTGCTGATGTTCATGGGTAAATGGAATGACTTCCTAGGACCCATGCTGTATCTTTCAAGCCCGGCGAAGATGACTGTACCGTTGGTATTGAGAAAGTTCCAGACACAATACTCCACTAAGTGGAATATGCTGATGGCCGCTTCTTGTATCGCGCTGGCGCCAGTAATCATACTCTACATGTTCTCGCAGAAATATATCATAGGCGGTATAATGCTCGGCGGCGTAAAGGGGTAATATGCTCCGTCACGCTGTATAAACGCGCCGGAATGCTACTTAATCCGGGTGGATTAATATAAAGTAGAAGGAGAGCCGAACCCATGAAAAGAATGCTATCCTTGCTCCTGTCGTTGGCGCTCATACTGACGCTGGCAGCTATTCCTGCTTCAGCCGGCGACTCGCCGACAATCGTCAAACTCTTGGCGATTTCCGGAAATGGCGGACATGATACTATCGCCAAAACATTTAACGAAACGCATTCGGATATCCAGATCGAGCTGGACAACACAGCCTCGTCTTGGGAGGATGCGTCAACCAAGCTGATCACGCTGATCGCCGCCAATATGCCGCCAGATATTACCACCGTATCAACCAGCTACTATCCGCAATTCGCCGCGCAAGGCCTGCTACTCGACATAACGGATTTTACGGAGGCGAATTTGCCGGAGGACGAGTATTACTGGAGCGTTATTGACGGCTTACGCCGCGACGGACGCTTGTATGGCTTGCCCATAAGCGTATACACGCTTGTAAACTACTACAACAAAGATATGTTTGCGGCGGCGGGCGTCGAGCCGCCCAGTTTGGATTGGAAGAACACTTGGACAATGGAACAGTGGCATGACAGCGGCTTGAAACTGTCCAGCGGCGAAGGTTTGAACCGTATTTATGGGGCATTCATCGAATACCAGCTGGAACGCACCGCAACGTTCCTTTTCCCAGAGGGCTTGGACTACTGGGGAGAGGATTTGAAACCTCAATTTGACGATCCGAGCATTCGTGAGATTCATGAATATCTCTACAAGATGGTTCATGATGAAAAGATAATACCGGATTCGGCGACCACCAAAACCACCTCTGTGACGCAGATGTTTGCCGACGGCAAACTTGCTCAGATGATTGTCGGCACTTGGTCGCATCCTGATATCGCGCTATCCGATATTCAATATGGCGTAACGCCAACTCCGGGCGGAGTATCGGTCGGATATGTAGACGTGTACATTCCCGTAGCGTCCACGCCGCATGTGGAGGCCACGCTGGAAGTCCTCAAGTATCTTGTGGGCGAGGAAGCGTCAACCATCAAGTACCAGGAATACACGTGGGGACCGCAGATCAACAAGGCGGCTACCCAGAAGAATATCGATATCATGTTCGCTGGCTTGACGCCTGATGAAAAGCAGTGCATCTTTGATTCACTGGATAATTGCAAGCCGCTGACAGTGTTCGACAAATGGGCGGAATTCCTCAGCGCGTCTTTGCTGCCGGCGTCTGAAATGATGAGCATCGGCGAATATACGGTTGACGAAGGCTTCGATCAGCTGCAAGAAGAAGCCAACGATCTGCTAGGCTATTGAGGCTGTTCTATTAGAGAAACAGATATTGCCTCGCCACAATTGGGAGAGGGGATACCCCCCTCTCCCGCATTATATGTCAACTAACAGAAAATGAGAGGTAAAGTATGGAGCTGAAACAACCAGCGCTCAAGCCTTTTACTCATGGTGAATTGAAGCCGGCGGGATGGCTGGAGCGACAATTGCGCATCCAGGCGAACGGGCTTTCCGGTAATTTGGATAAGATATGGCCTGATATACGTGACAGTCAATGGATCGGCGGGGATAGGGACGGATGGGAGCGCGTACCCTATTGGCTGGATGGTTTTGTCCCGCTCGCCTGGATGCTTGACGACGACGATCTTAAAGCTCGCGCTAAAAAATACATCGATGGTATAATGCGGCGGCAAGAGGAAGACGGATGGATATGCCCATGTTCGCAGGAAGAACGCCGGAAGTATGACATGTGGGCGTACATCTTGATAATGAAAGTGCTGGCGCTCTATGCCGACCTCTCCGGCGACAACCGGGCGGAAGACGCTTTATATCGAGCGGCGCAATGCCTGGATAAACATATC
>JAISBH010000148.1 GCA_031266295.1 Oscillospiraceae bacterium
GGGTTTCATGATCCATTTGTAGCTCCTCGTTTATGATGCAGTGAGTGTGTATTGGCGTTAAGGGGGCGGGATCCCTCTTCCGACATTCCCCCGGGGAACCGCCCCCTCTGTCGCTGCGGCGACATCTCCCCCTGAGGGGGCGATGAGGGTTGCCGGTTACGTTACGGAATAGACTATCCAGGTACAACAGGCAATCCGAAGCCGATGGACTGTGTATCAAGATGGTCCAGGCGAAGCCTGGTCAGGTTTCGAAAGGGCGGATAGCCCTTCGCAGGGTCCGGGACAGAGTCCCGAAACCCCGTGCACCCCCCATCGGGGGGAAGGGGGGCGTTCCTCGTTCCCCCGTTCCAACCCCGCGCCCCGCCAGTAAAACAGTATAATGGAATAGTCAACCCACGTCATAGTGGCGGGGTGCCAGTAACTTAAAGCGTCTCCGGTTCGGAAACCGGACAGCGTCCCGCCGCAGCGGACAGCCGAGTGCAACGCAGCGCAAGGCACAAACCCGCATTATTTAAGTGCGGCGAGTAAATCCCTCATCCTACCACCTCCGCATACCGCGCATACGCAACCTCCGCGCGGTACTCGCGGTCGTAGAGCGCGCGGGCGCGGCGCCCCATTGCGCGGGCTTGGTGCGGCCTCTCCGCTAAGCTCGCTATCGCCGCCGCAATCGCCTCCGACTCACCGTGATCGAAACTCATCCCGATTCCCTCGCGCTGTATGTCGCGGGTTATGTCGTTCACGCGGCCCGATATCAGCAGCACTGGCCGCCCGCTGGCCAGTATCCCCGCATACTTGCTGGGCATCAGCACATCCCTGAACGCGCCGTCGAACACCACCACTGCCAGATCGGCCAGCGACAGCCGCTCCGGCAGTTCCTCCACCGCCGCGTATCCCTCGAACACCACACCCGGCAGCGCACCCGCCTCACGCCTCAATATATCGTAATGCGATCCTCCGCCCGATATATGGAACAGTATGCCTTCGTGATCCTGCAAAATGCGCATGACTTCCAGCAGCGTCCTATATTCATGCGCCGCGCCGAAGTTACCGCTATACTGCACCACGAATCGATCCGCCCAACCTCGCCGCAACTTTGCCGCCCCGAACGGCAGCGGTCTCACCTGCGCCAACGCGGGGTTGGGTATGACCCGCACGCCTTCCAGTCCGTACATCAGCCGCAGATGCGCGGCCATGTCAGCGGATATCGTCACCACTCGTCTGCATGACGCCATCGCCCACCTCATGGCTCCCCTCAGCGCGCGACACATCAACCCGTTCGCCCGCGCCGATCCAGCCGCTACCAGCACATCTGGATACAAGTCCTGCACGCTCATCGTCAGATCAAACCGCCCGAGCAGGTTCTTCAACGCGAGTATCACCACCGCCAGCGGCGGTGCGGTCGTTACCATCACCTTGGCATCCTTCGGGACGTGCCATATCAACAGGCTCAGCATGAACGTCAGCTGGTTGAACAGCTTGCCCGGCAGCGAGGATTTAGGGAACGTCGTATTCCACAGCCGACGGACGCCAACCTCTCCCGTCTCATTGGATAAAGCCACATCCCCAACCGTGTCTCCCTGCGAGTAGAACGCCCGCCCGCACACCACCGTCACCGAATCAAACCGTCCGGACGCAGCAAGACTCCGCGCCAGCTGTTCGGTCAGCTGTCCGGTGGCCGCAGTCTCCGGCGGATATTGCTGGTTAATAATGATTACGTTTGGCATATGATCGTCGACGCTCACGCGCCAGGCGCACGCGGCTCACGTGCCGTTCTGGGATACACGCGGGCGCTCTCTATGTCGTAACGCTCGAACCACTCGTTCTGCCGAACGCGCGGATTCGGGCGCTTAGCCGCAGATATCGAAGCGGACGATGCGTATGGAGCATCCTCTATCACGCCGCCGCCCTCTTGGATGCCACGCGCGGTTATCACGCACATCACCGAATACAGCAGCACCTTTAAGTCCAGCCTCCACGATAGGTTGTTAGCGTAGTATGCGTCCAGCTGAGCCTTCGTGCGCGCGCTGACGCAATCGCGACCGTTAACCTGCGCCCATCCTGTAATACCGGGACGAACCCGGTAAGCGCCCAGCGCAGTACGTTCCTCGTGAATTTCGCCTTCCTCGGGCACTAGCGGACGCGGGCCGATCAGGCTCATCTCGCCGTGCAGGACGTTGATCAGCTGTGGCAGCTCGTCGATACTGGATTTGCGCAGCTTACGGCCCAGCGAGGTGATGCATTCCGGCGCGCTGGCCAGCATACTCGTGGCGACGGATCGCGGTGCGTAGGTGTACATCGTGCGGAACTTATATATCCTGAACAGACGTCCGCCACGTCCAACCCTGCGCTGCAGAAAAAACACGGGACCTGGTGAGTCCAGGCATATCATGATCGATATGGCGGCTAGCAGCGGCGCGAGCGCGATCAGCATTAGCGCTGACAGCGCTACGTCCAGGATTCGCTTGACACGCGGGTACATGATTCACCTCCCGACAACTGTGAGGCGTAAGGGCTGCGGGGCGACGGGGCGACGAGGATCCCCCTCTGTCGCTGCGGCGACATCTCCCCCTACGGGGGGCGATGAGGGTTGTCGGTTACATGATGCGCGTCACTCCCATAACGAGGTGACGGGGTGACGAGGCTTGCGAACCGCGTGGTAATAGACAACCCTCATCGCCCCCTCAGGGGGAGATGCTGCGGCGCGTAGCGCGAAGCGGGCGCGTATCCGCAGAATCCCGAAGGGATTCTTACCGATCTCCGCAGCGACAGAGGGGGTGGTTCCTAATTCCCCCTAAACCGGGCACACCCCATCAAACCCCTGATGCGCATAAGCATACGTCCCGTCAGCAAACCCGCCGACAGTATGCCCCGCACCGATCAGCTTATACTTGTAGGCGGTCAACCCCTCCATGCCGACGGGGCCGCGCGCGTGAATCCTGCTGGTGGACACCCCTACCTCCGCACCCAGGCCGAAACGGTACCCGTCGGCGAAGCGTGTCGAAGCGTTCCAGAACACATCCGCGCTGTCCACCTCGTTCATGAAGCGGGCCGCGTTGATCCTGGACGATGTGACAATAGCGTCCGTATGCCCAGAACCGTGGCGGTTGATGTGCGCTATCGCCTCATCTATATCGGGTACCATGCGCACGGACAGCACCCGATCGAGATACTCGGCGTCCCAGTCGGAGTCTGTCGCCGGGTTGCAGCCGATGATGCCTCGCACGGCGCCGTCGCCCCTGAACTCGCACTCAGGCATGGACGCGAGTATCACGGGCAGAGCGCGCTGCGCTATATCGCGATGGACGAGGAGGGTTTCAACAGCATTGCATACGGCGGGATATTGCAGCTTGCTGTCGCGGACGATACTGGCGGCCATCGTGATATCGGCGGTGTCGTCGACGTAGATGTGACACAACCCTTCGGCGTGACCGAGAACGGGGATACGCGTGCTGCTCATTATGTACTTGACGAACGCACCGCTCCCTCGCGGTATCAGCAGGGATATGTATTGGTCAAGACCGAGCATGGCGGTTACGTCCTCGCGCGACTCCAGCAGCGCGGCCCACCCGGACGGGAGTCCCACCGCCTTGGTGATCGCGGTGAACAACGCTCGGTTGGTATTCATAGCCTCCGAGCCGCCCTTGAGCAGCACGGCGTTGCCCGTCTTCAGGCACAACGCGGCGATCTGAACCAGCGCGTCCGGCCTGGATTCGAATATAGTCCCGATCACCCCTAGCGGGCAGGATACCTTATACAGCTCTAGACCGTCAGCCAGCTGTGTGGCGGATAGTGTGCGGTTCAGCGGATCTGGGAGGCTGGCCAGCGCGCGCAGTTCATCAACCGACTCGCCCAGTTTATGTTCATCATACTTGAGGCGTTTCAGCAGCGGGTCAGGCAGCGACACAGCGGCGGCCATATCCAACGCGTTCGCGGCGAATATGGCGTCTTTATCC
>JAISBH010000226.1 GCA_031266295.1 Oscillospiraceae bacterium
GCGCCTTCGGTTCGCAAACCGAACAACGTCCCGCCGCAGCGACTCGTACGGCATCCTAGACACGTTCGTGGGGTACAAGCTGCAGCATGAGCATGTATGGCGGGCGATTCCCGTCCAAGAAAAATCGATTGTAGCGACCGAATCATATTGATAAGTTTTAAATTTGGAATTGCTGAGCCGGCGGCCACAACCCTTGCGCATCCGGCTTGAATTTGCTACAATTTATAGTATACTCCGCATCGCAAATGCGACATATCCCCGCACGAAGGAGACCGCATCCCATGACGATTGACGCTGATACCATCGCAACGATCCAGCGCCTCATGCGCTGGTCTGACTATAAGTTTGAGCAAAGCCGCTTCCTGAGCAACCGCAGTGACGCTATGGACGCCATTCGCGAGATGTTTGTTACCGCTATGCTCAATCTGCTCCCGCTGTTCGTAAGCTATAACATCACCCTTGATACTCTCGCCAGCGGCAACTCATACGCGCGGTATGGATTGATCGAACCCGACGATATTGAAGACCTCTTCGCCCTCAAATCTTTGCTGCACGACAGCGACGAGTCCGGTTTGGCGATGATGATGCGCAATTTCGGGTCCGTTTTACAGCGCGATGCGAATAGATCTCGCGCCACATCCATACCGCCACATGCAGAGTCGTGCATCGTCGTCGGTTATATCGTCAAGTCTCTTGAGGCTCGCCTGCGTATCATAGTCCGCCACGCCGCCAAACTGACGCCTTCCATCAACAAGGCGATCAAGGACATCGTCGAACGCTCCTACTACGACTCAACCTCCCTCCGGCTGGATCGCATACTGGACGACCACCGCTTCGAACGCCTGCTTGAAAACGCCGTCAGTTTGCATCTTGAGCGCTGCAACAAACTGCTGCTCACATGCCCGCCTGACGACCCACGCCTTATCACGCCTCTGGCCCTTGATATCGACCAGGAGAACCATACTGAACCACGCGCGTCCCTGATCAGGATACGCAGCGAGCGCCCGCGACCCTATGCGGGTTATGCCGAACTGTTCTACCGCCAGGCGCGGATCATTGACCAGATAGACGCCGACGCCATCGGTCGTTCCATCCAGCTCGGACACCCTGACGGCGACTCACCCCAGCCCGACGCCGACCCTCCTGAACTGCCCATGGCGGATCAGATTGGTTACTACAAACTCGACGATGAGCAGCTGCTGTCCTACATCGTCTGGCGTGGATCGTTCCGCTCGGGCGGCAGTCCGCCCGCGTCGGCGGAGGCCGTTCTCCTCCACGCCACCGAACTGATCAACCGCGTCGGCGCGGATAACCCCCACGACATAATGGCCGGACTGGCTCGTCTGCTGCGATTGTATGACAGGGTAAACCGAAGGATCGTCACGCACCTGACCGCTTGGATCCGCGATCTGTACGTGTTCAATTTCGTTAAGCAATCCCCCATTCCCGGACAGAGACGCGCGCAGCACGCGCCGCCTTCAGATCCGCCGTACGGCTTTACGATGACGTTCATGACGTATATCGAGCGTTACGGCATTTCCATGTACTTCCCCGCGCTGACTATGGACACCGCGCTGCCCCCTTCGCGGCTGTTTGCGATGTACGCGTCCCTTTCCACCTATAAGATACGCGAGAGCAAGATATACACCCCCGCGCTCATACCGTTGCTGGAGGCGTGCTTCAGAGCGTCGCTTAAGCGCGTGAGGGACATGATCGATGATTTCTTTGTGTTCAGCAAACTGATGGTAAACAAGCGGCCCGGCGATAAGTGGCGCCCCTATGTCGATATGCTCACCTATGAACCCGTCGCCTTAGCCGATCCCAATCACGCGGCTCCGTTGCGCACGCGCCTGAGCATCGACGTGCACCGCAATCCGGAACCGTCAGAGCAGTTCACCCGCCGTAAGAGCGGCTGGGCGTGCAGGAGTCTTGCGGTAACCAGCGCAGCCGCTCCAGCCCTAGCGGCGTATGTCATTCGCGCGATGGAGGTTCATCTGCGCGAGGTCATCCGCTTTCCCACCAAAATAAAGCTCCCGGATTCCATGCTCGGCGCTATTCGGACGGCCATGGTGCGAGACGGATGGAACGCCGTGCACGTTGGCGAGATAGACAGTATCCCTATCCAACACGCCATCGAACGTGCCGTGGACGACACGCTGCTCGCGATGTACCCTGGCGGCTACGTCTTTCCGGGCGCAAAGCCCGCCAAGGCTGCCAAGCGCGACGCAAGCAAAGACGAGCACGCCGAACGCGTACCCGTGAAGGTGGATCTCTCTTCATTGGACAAGGTGAGGATGGACGCTGACTGGGTGTTCGACCGTCTGACGGAGGATGATGAGGAAGGCGGCGTCGCGCCGATTGAACCGATCGCGCCGCCCGAAGCGTTCGAATCGTCGGTGATAGACCCGGCGCAATCCAGCCTATCGGAACTCGATTCCTGGACGGGTCTGGCCGCAGCGCTCTCCGATATAGAGAAGGAGGCGCTGTCTGCGCTGATGGACAATCCAAAGGCGGAGGGCTTTAATGTTATCGTTCGTCGTCAGGGGCAGATGCCTGCCGCGTTCATAGAGAGTATCAACGGCAAGGCGCTCGACTGGATCGGCGACACGCTAATAGAGGAGATATTAGAAAAAAACGCGGCGGGATACCGCGTTATAGAGGACTATCGAGGCGACTGCGCCGATATCTGCGCGGGACGGGCGTCGACGTAGTATCACGTCTTGGTCTTTGGCTTGAATATCACCGAACACAGGTACCCGAAGAACACCGCCGCCGTGATTCCTCCAGCCGTCGCAGTGACGCCGCCCATGAAAGCGCCCAGCCAGCCATGTTCGGCTACGCCGTCTATAGCGCCCTTGGCCAGCGCGTATCCAAACCCCATCAGCGGCACGGTCGCTCCCGCGCCTGCCCACTCCACTAGCGGGCCATAGGCCCCCAGCGCGCCCAGTATCACCCCGCCTGTAACATAACCGACCAATATGCGCGCGGGGGTGAGCCGCGTCTTGAGTATCAGAATCTCGCCGATCGCGCACAGAACGCCGCCCACTAGGAATGCCTTGACGAACATCATCGGGCGTCCTCCTTTTCTATTACGACCAGGTGCGCGACGCCGGGGATCGTCTCGCCCTGAAGCACGCTCGTGGCGTTGAGCAGCGCGCCCGTGGCCATGAGCGCCACGCGGTTCAGCTCACCGCGCGCGAACCTGTCCAGTATGTAACCGTTCAGCACGACGGCCGAACAGCCGCATCCGCTGCCGCCTGAATGCGCGTCCTGTTCCGGTGAGAATATCCGTTCGCCGCAGTCCCATACGCGTGCCGCGTCAACCTTGACGCCCTTCTCATCGAGCAGCGCCAACATCAAGCCGCGGCCCACCTTGCCTAAGTCTCCGGTGATTATCTCATCGTAATAGTCCGCGCTGCGTCCTGTGTCGCTCAGGTGCCGCGCGAGGGTGTCCGCAGCCGCAGGCGCCATTACTGCACCCATGTTGGCCATGTCTTTCACACCGTAGTCAATAACCCGACCGATCGTCGCGTGTGTCAGCGACGCGGCGGGGATCACACCCTCCGGCGTATAGTCGCTGCCGCATAGCAGAGTCGCACCCGCGCCCGTAACCGTCCACTGCGCGCTAGCCGGACGCTGGCCTCCCTGCTCCAGGGGCGTGCGGTACTGCCGTTCCGCCGTGCTGAAGTGACTGGATACCGCACACAAAACACGCCGTGCCGCGCCTCCGTCCGCCAGCATACCGCCGACGGCCAGTGCCTCGCACATCGTCGAGCACGCGCCGTATAGCCCTAACAGGGGTATCATAAGCTCGCGTGCGCAGAGATTCACGGCCATTATCTGGTTGATCAGATCGCCGCCGAGCAGGATGTCAACATCGCGGGTTTTCAAGGCAGTCTTGTCCAGGCAACGGAACGCGGTATCGCGCAGCATCGCGGCCTCTGCCAGTTCCCACGTCTTCTGACCCAGCAGATCGTCTTCAAGTACGTAGTCGATGGTGTCGCCCAAGGGACCTTCGCGCTCCTTCTGCCCCGCGCTGGCCGACCAGGCGGCTATGCGGGGTCTGGACGTCAACTCAATCGTGTCAGCACCGATACGCTTGGACATATCCGCCTCCTATCGAAATCTATCGAAATAACCCGACCACCCACGCGATCAGCCCCACCACTACCGACGAGCCTATGCCGTACACCAACACCGGACCCGCGATGATAAACATCCGCGCGCCTACGCCAAGCACCAGACCCTCGCGCCGGAACTCCATCGCCGCCGACACTATAGAGTTTGCGAATCCTGTTATCGGCACGATCGAGCCTGCTCCGGCGTGCTTGCCGATCTTGTCATACTGCCCCAGTCCGGTTAGGAACGCGCCCAGGAACACCATCACGATGGCCGTAAACGCAGAGGCGTCGGCAGTCTCCAGCCCGAGGTACGCCTTGCCCAGTTCGGAGACGGCTTCACCCAGCACGCAGATAGCGCCACCCCACAGGAACGCGCGGGTGATGTTCATCGCCATGGCGTGATTGGGCGTGAACCGCTCGACCATGGCCAAATAACGCTGTTCGATATCCCGTTGACGCGACGTCTTCCAGCCGTTCATACTGCCTCCAATCAATCCTGACGGGCAGCGTCGGACGGCGGCGCGGTGAATGGGATGGGGCGCGGGGCGGCTGGCAAGGCAGGGCTGACCGAGGCGTCCGCCGCGATCAGGTCATCCATGGCGCCGCGAATCGCAGACGAGTCACGCGAGTGTATGCGACCAAAGACGGAAGCGCAGGCTTGTCTGAACCACTCGCGGCTATGTGCGCTGATGGTGTGTTCCGGGAGCCGCCTCAGCCAGCCGATCGAGTCGCCGAGCAGACGTACAGTCTCATGCGGATAATGCTTGTATATTGCGGACAGAATAGAGCCGGCGTCCACCAGCCAAATGCCCGTTTCGCGAGGCATCGGAATGGTCAGCGCGCCAACGTCCAAACGCGCGTCGCTGATGACGTACGCGACGTCGCTAATACGCACCTGCTCACCGCCGTCCGTCTCGCTCCTGGCCTTGATTCGCACCGCTATCATAACCAACCCTCCGCGATAATTCTTATAGATTGTAGTTTGATCCATAAGCGAGGTTTTATGCGGAGGCGGAAGGGATTTATTTAGCGGCAGGGCGATTGACGGATCAAGGGCGGGATATATTACAAAGATGGTCAGAGACGCAAAGCGTAAAGGCGCAAGAGGCGGGTCATTTGAATAACCCTTACGCCCTTACGCCTTGCCGCCGCAGCGATAGAAGGATAGGGGGAGTGGTTAACCTCGATTCTCCCCATTAATCAATATAATCGATCCGCCCCTCCAGAATCGGGTGCGCTTCCTTGCCGACGGTCGGCACGCCTACCGCTATGGCTACGGCGAACCTGTATGTCGGCGGGAACTTCAGCAGCGTGTTCAACTCGCCGCCAGCAGGCCCGGTGAACGCGCCCTCCGGCATCCCTAGTATCACGCTGCCCAGACCTATCGCCTGAGCCGCGATCGCTATGTTCTCCACAGCTATCCCGCAATCCAGACGCGACCAGCGTGCGTCAGGCTCGCAGCTGATGAATATACAGCACGGCGCGGCGTAGAACACATCGCCTACATCCTTATTGAACGCCTTGCTAATCTCCTCGTTGATTCTTGCCAGGATCGCGGGATTCTGCACTACCGAGAAGTGCCACGGCTGGCGGTTCATCGCGCTGGGGGACTGTACGGCGGCGGCCAGCAGCGTATCGAGCTGATCGTGGGTGAGCGGATGCGCGGCATACCCTCGGACGCTGCGCCTGTCAGCAATCGCGCGCAGGACAGGGTTGGTCGTTGCGGCAGTGGTTTCAATGGTTAATGCGGGCATATGTATACCTCCTGGTTGTCGAAATTGTCTCTTGGACAATCCACCTTATTCATATTTGTTTTAACATATTCGTCGGACCGCGTCAATTCCGTTGACGCAGGCGTCAGCAATTCCAAATTTGGAATTCCACAAATGCGCCTGGGATGCCGCACGAGTCGCTGCGGCGGGACGCTGTTCGATCTGCGGATCGAATGCGCTTTAAGTTTGTGGCGCCCCGCCACTATGACGTAAGTTGTCAACTTCCTTATGGCATTATCACTGGCGGGGCG
>JAISBH010000246.1 GCA_031266295.1 Oscillospiraceae bacterium
GGACAGCCGATGCGGATAACTCTTGGCGACGCGTTCAGGATCGGGCAGCCCAACCTTCGCCAGCATCCGCACGCAGAGGTCGCGCGCATCGTGCTTTGTCAGACTCTGGTGAACCTGCAGCACTTCCTCAATCTGCTGTCCGATGGTGAGGACAGGGTTCAGGCAAGTCATTGGCTCCTGAAAAACCATACTCATGCGACCGCCACGAAGCCGGTTCATCTCCTTGTACGGCAGACCAACCAACTCGCGCTCTTCAAGGCGGATGCTGCCCTTGACGCTCGCGGCGTCTTTCTCAAGCAAGTCCATCACTGCCAGCGATGTGACGCTCTTACCACAGCCGCTCTCCCCCACCAGGCCGAGCACGTCGCCACTCTTCAATGACAGGCTCACGCCCTGCACGGCGGGGATTCTGCGCCGCCCGACCGCAAACGTCACATGCAGGTTATTAATCTCAAGCAGCGCGCTGTCCGGCACGGTTTACGCCTCCTGTCCGAATGAATGTCGCAGTGTAAGCGGACGCAGCAGTATGAAAGGATACTTTTATAAAACGCTTTTAAAAAGATGCTTTTAATAAATACTCATTCCTTGGCCTGGCGTGTGCGCGGATCGAGGGCGTCGCGCATACCGTCGCCGAGGAAGTTCACGCACAGTACGGTCATGAAAACCAGCAGGCCCGGCGGCAGCCACTGCCACCAATAGTGCTGCAGCGCGGTGATGTTCTGCGCTGCGGAGAGCATGTTACCCCACGATGGCTGCGGCGGAGTGACGCCCATACCGAGGAAGGAGAGACCCGCTTCGGTCAAGATCGCCGAGGCCATGCCAAGGGTAGCGTTCACGACGATAGGACTGACGCAGTTGGGCAGCATATGAGAACGGATGATCTCAAGCGGCGTAAGTCCCAGAGCGCGGGCCGCTTCGGTGAACTCGCGGGATCGTAGCGACAGCACCTGAGCGCGAACAATACGGCACACGCCCGTCCAGGAGAGCACGCCGATTATAATGACGATGTTGATGGCGCTGCCGCCGAACACCGCAGCCATAGATATGGCGATGACGTAGAACGGAAAGCAGAGTATCATATCGACCAACCGCATGATAATCGCGTCAACAGCGCCGCCTATGTAACCCGCAATCGCGCCGAGAGTCACACCGATGGTGACTTGGAGCAGAACGGCTGCTAAGCCGACGCCCAGCGATATCTGCCCACCGTACAACAGACGGGAGTACACATCACGACCAATGCTGTCCGTGCCAAGGATGAACTTCTCGGTGGGTGGTTTGTCCATTGAGAACATCTCGATGGCGTCGCGGTCGTGGGTGGCCAGCACAGGCGCGAGCAACACGGCGATGATCAGCAGCGCCAAGAAGATCATGCCGAACATGGCTAACTTGTTATTGCGGAGCTTACGCCAGGCAATGCGGCCGGGCGAGTAGACTTCACGCGAGGCTCGAGCCTTGCGGGTTACGGAGGCGCCGCTGATCCCCTGCGTCATGCCGGTCATGTCCCCCCATTTCAGTGGGTGATACGTTGGTCAGCCTTTTGGACTATGAGTATCGGATGCGCGGGTCGACAATGGCGTAACAGATATCCGCGATAATGTTTACTAATAGTGTCACCAATGCCAGAACAAGCACTATACCCATTATTAACTGATAATCGCGGTTTAGTACGGCTTGATAGTTCAGCTGACCTATGCCTGGCCAGACGAACACAGTCTCGGTAAGCAGCGCGCCGGATAGCATACTGGGGATCTGCAGGCTGACCACGGTGATGATGGGGATGAGCGCGTTTTTGAGTATGTGGCGAGAGACGAGGCTGCGCCGGGGTACGCCGTTGGAGCGGGCGGTGCGGATATAGTCCTGGCCAAGCACATCGATCACACTGGAACGGGTGTATCGCATGAATGACGCAACGTTCAGGAGCGACAGGACGGTCGCGGGCATGACCATATGCCGTGCGACGTCAAGCGCGTACGCCAGGCCGACGTTGTTGGCTCCGGCGACGACCATGCCCGATATGGGGAGCCATTTAAGGGTCATGCCGAACAGGAGTATCAGCAGCATTCCCATGAAGAACGCTGGAACGGATACGCCAAAGAAGCAGAATATTGTCATGCCGGCGTCGAGCAACGAATTACGGCGCATCGCGACTGAGATGCCGGCCGGTATGCCAATTAACGTGGATATGATTAGCGAAACGCCGCCGAGGAGGGCGGTGTTACCTATGCGCGTGCCAATGATATCAAGCACGCGCGATTTATACGCAGTGGAGTAACCGAGATCCCCGTGTATGACGCGACCGAGCCACTTCCCATACTGGACAAGGAATGGGTCGTTCAGGCCGTATTGTTCCAGCAGACGCCGCTTATATTCGGCGGTCATAGAGGGGTCGAGCATACCTGAGAACGGGTCGCCGGGCATAGACATGACGAGCGCAAACACACAGAACGTTATGCCGAAGAAGACGGGCACAGCAACGACCATACGTTTAAGAACATACTTAACCACGCCAGCGCCTCCCCTGGATAATTAATAAATCCGTTTTATAAATAGGGGGAGGGCGGTCGGAAAAACCGCCCATCACATCCTAAATAGCGTTACTCTTCGAAGTGCCACGTCTCCACATTCATGAACTCCCAGAAGTTACCGAAGTCGTAGTTCTTGAGCTTGGGCGTGATCGCGCGGATCTCGTTCGCGCTGTACAGCCACAAGAACGGGAGGTCGTAGTTGAGTTTCGTGTTGATTTCGTAGAATATCTCCTTGCGTTTAGCGGGATCCATCTCCTGCTGGGAAGCCTCGATGAGCGCATCCATGTCGGCGTCTTCGTAGCGCGCCATGTTGAAGTTGCCCTTATCAGCCTCGGAGGAATGGAAGTAGCTGAACACGTCCGGATCGGAGCCGATCGACAAGCCGATCAGACCCAGCTCGAAGTCAGTGCCCGTGACCATGCGCGGCGAGAGTGAGTTGAAGTCCATCGCCTCAAGCGAGCAATCGATGCCGGCAATCTTTAGATACTGGGCGATAATCGGTGCGGACTGTTCGCGCACCTTGTTGCCTACCGGGAAGATCAGCGAGACAGCGAACTTCTGCCCGTCCTTATCCACAAAACCATCGCCGTCGGTGTCCGTCCATCCGGCCTCGGCCAGCAGCTCCTTGGCCTTGTCCAGATCGTAATCGTACGGATTGAGGATGCCTTCCTCGCGCTTCGGATACGCCCATGACGAGGCAATCATCGGCGCGTCAAGTACGATACCGTGCCCGTTGAGCAGGTTGTCAACGATAGCCTGACGGTCGATCGCATATGCGATGGCTTGACGCACCCGAACGTCGGAGAGTTTCGGGTCGCGCAGGTTGATGTTCATGTACTGATAACCGGCGTCGGCTTTCTCAACGACGATCATGCCTGCGTCGGTATATACCTTGAGGCTTTCCTCGCGCACGTCGGAGATCATCGAAACTACGTCCAGATCGCCGGAGAGCAATTCGGCCTGAGCGGTGTCCTGGTTGACGACTTTATAAATGAAGTGTTCGATCGCGGGCACCTGGCCGAAGTAGTCCTCGTTGCGCACGAATTCGGTGTACTGATCCTGCTCGTACTTGACAAACTTGTACGGGCCAGTGCCGACCGGGGCGCCCAATTCGGGACTGGAGCGCCACTGTTCAAACGGGATATTCTCCCAGATATGCTTGGGCGTGATGACCGCGCGCGAGTCGGCGAACTTGACCAGCGCCGGCGCGTATGGCTCGCTGTAGATGAATGTAACGGTGTAATCGTCTTCCTTGACGATACCTTCGACGCCCTCGACAGGGGTAAGCCCTTCCGCCTCGCCATTCATCAGTGCGGTGGTATACTCGTTATACTCGATGGCGCCTTTGATGCTCAGCATCTTATCGCCGTAGCCGGTGGAGTTTACGCGCGCGTCGCACATGGCGGTGTAATTGAACACGACGTCGTCCGCGGTGAACGGCACGCCGTCATGCCACTTGACGTCCTTGCGCAGGTAGAACGTCAGCGACAACCCGTCCTCTGACACGTTCCAGCTCTCCGCCAGTTGTGGTATGAACGAGATCTCCTCGCTGGATTCATCCTGGATGACCAGCGGGCTGTAGGTAAGCATCAGTATGTACGCGTCGTACATATCGGTGTAAATCGCCGGATGGAACCAGCCTTTCGGCGCGCTGTACACGCCCCAGCGGAGCGTGTCGCCCAGCGCCAGCGCGCTGACAGAGATGCCGAGCGTCAGCATAAGTATCAGAAAAAACGCGATGACCCGTTTGCCGTTCATCATGCCGCCTCCTATTTCGATGTTGTTCACGCTACGATAGCTCGCCTTGTCGAATGCGTGTACAAGCTATAATGCGATTTTACCATAATTCACGTAGGTGTCAAGAGGAATTTGCATGACGGCAAGAGAAAAATGCAGAAAATGAGTTCTCAGCGCAAATATTGGGGTCTGTTCGAGAAAGACCGCAGTGGGGATCGGGGCGGATTTTTCGTCCCCACTGCGTTATTTTCCGAACAGACCCTAGTCGTAATTGTTTTCCGGGACGACGGGTAGGATCGCGCCGCCATCCATCACCAGGCATGTGCCTGTGATATAACCCGCGCCTTCGCCCGCCAGGAACACGCATGCGCGGCCAATCTCCCACGGCTGTGCGAAGCGGCCCAAGGGCATTTTGCGGCGCATGAACTCTTTTTGGCGTTCCGCCCATTCCGGCTTAGGCTCTCGGACTTGAGTATAACCCGGGGCGATCGACACGACGCGGATGCCGTGAGGCGCCAACTCGAGCGCGGCGTTCTGGGTAAATTTATTCAGCGCGGCTTTCGTGGGGGCGTAGACGCTGGCGATGGGCCAACAACCAGTCTGATGGTTGGACGTGATATTAATAATCGTGCCATGGACGCCCTTTTCGACCATATGCCTGGCAGCGCGCTGGGCGCAGAAGAACGAGCCGCGCCAGTCGGTATTTGTCACTTGCTCGAATAATTCGGGCGTTGTTTCCAGGAACGGGGCAAACCGGGTGATGCCGGCGTTATTGACCAGCACATCCAGGTGATCGTAAGCGTCGAAGAAGGCGTCGAACATGCGGTCGACGTCGGCCAATACGCTGATGTCGCCTTGGATCACGACCGCGCGCGCACCTTCCGCCTCAACCCGCGCGCTCACGGCCTGTGCTTCTTCCTGAGAGTGGTTGTAATTGAGCGCCAGGTCGTACCCGGCTTTCGCAAATTCGACGGCGATTCCGGCGCCGATGCCCCGACTCGCGCCTGTAACGAAGGCGATCGGGCGGGGGTTGGCCGTCGGCGCGCCGCCATGCGCGGAAGCGTCCTCCATACAAGGGTTGTTCATAAAAGCATCTTGCATAAAGATCTTCTCACCATTCCGTAAAAGATCCGTCGTCGTTGTAGAGGCGGGGGCTGTCCCAGTCGCCTGGGTAGGCCATCTCGCGTATGTAATCCTCATCCACCTCGACGCCCAGACCAGGCCCTTCCGGCAGGTCGAGGTGCCCGTCGCGAATGACGAACGGGTTTTTGAGGTAGCCCTCGCCTAGCGAGGATTGCTCCTGGCACAGGTAGTTGGGTATGGAACCGGCGACTTGGAGTCCGGCCGCGAGTGAGATGGGCCCTAGAGGGTTATGAGGCGCGACTTGGGCGTAATACATCTCCGCCAGAGCGGCGATTTTGCGCACCTCGGTAATGCCGCCCGCGTGGCATAAGTCGGGCTGGACGATGACGGCGGCTTGCTTTTCCAGCACTTCGCGGAAACCCCAGCGGGTGAACAAACGCTCGCCCGTGGCAATGGGGATGCATGTGGACCGCGCGACGGTGACCAGCGCGTCCACGTTCTCGCACTGAACCGGTTCCTCGACGAAATAGAGCCGGAACTGCTCCAGCTCACGCAGCAGACGGATAGACATGGCGGGGGTGAACCGGCCATGGAAATCGACCGCAAGATCGACGTGGCGGGGAAGGGCTTCGCGCAGGCGGCCTATTTTTTCGATGGCCTTGTCCATGAATTCCAACGTATCCAATGGGCGAACCGGCCCGTCCGTCGGGCCTGTCTTGAAGAGGGTGAAGCCCTTCTCGACGGCTTGTTTGGCGTTTTCAACCAGTTCGTCCAGCGTGCGGCCGTGGAGATGCGCGTAGGTGCGGGCGCGCTTGCGCGTGGGCCCGCCCAACAGGACGTAGGCGGGTACGCCGAAATATTTCCCCTTGATGTCCCACAGCGCTTGGTCGATGCCCGATATCGCGCTGACGAGCACCGGCCCGCCTCGGTAGAACGTGCCGCGGTAGAATTCCGTCCACAACCGTTCGTTCTCAAGGGGATTCTGGCCGATCAGGACGGGTTCCAGTTCCTTGACCGCCATCGCGACGGTGCGGGCGCGCCCTTCAACGATGGGTTCACCCCAGCCGACAAGCCCGTCGTCCGTGGTGATCTTTAGGAAATGCCAGCGTGGTTTGACGAAGAATGACTCCACCTTTGCGATTTTCATCAATGCGGTTCCTCCTGCGTTTCCAGTCGATTGACTGTGATGTTCGCCATGTGGGATTCGTCGCGGGTTGATGGAATCCTGCTTGAGGTCTGGATGTTATTATTGGGTTCGCCTTCCTCGGTTTCATCCGGGGTATAGGCGGAGGCCATAGCGTCATACGCGCAGGCTTCCATCAGGGCTGCCGCCGCCGGGAACAACAGGACTAGCCCTACGCCTGTCGCGGCGCAAATAATCAACGCCAGTAGCTGCACGCACCAAAACAACGCCGTCCAGCCTGGATTCGACAGCGTCATCAAGAAACCGCGCGCGGCAAGCATGGTCAGGGGCGAGCGCGGTTCCTCGCTCAGCGCCGAATATCGATAGAGGCCGGACGCGGCGTATGTCATATCGAGTATAAACAGGATCGCGTAGAACGCGCGCAAGGCCATCGCGACCTCTTCCGCCTGCACCGCGAGCGCGCACCCGCCCGCCATCAGCAGCGCGAGCGCGTCCGACGCGCCCATCAGCCAGGCCTTGCCGCCGCACGTTCGGAACGCGAAACGGAGGGCGTCCGGGAAGCGGACCTCCTCGCCTCGATCGCGTTTATCCATATAGTGAACGAGCGCTAAGCGCGCGGGGCCGATCGTGACTACGGGCAGGGCGGCCAGCCAGAAGAGCAGACTGCCCGTGATCAGCGCGTTCGGCTCTTTTCGGATAAAGTGGAACCAGCGGCGCACCGCGAATTCGTAGCGTTCCGAGTTCGCGCCGCCTTTGAGCGGATGGTTATTCATTACGGCGCTCCTTGTCCGGCGCTCACCCTTTCAGGCCGGTCATGGTAATGCCCTGTACGATATAGCGCTGAGCGAACAGGTAAACCAGTAAAACGGGCAGCGTCGCGAAACTAAGCAGCACCATGACGTTCGTCCAAGTCGCCGCGCCCTTTTGGGTAGCGTATATGCGAATCATGATGGTATACTTGGATGAATCCGGCAGCAGAATCAGCGGGAACATGAACTGGTTGTAGACGGCCATGAACGTGTTCAGCGTGATCACCGCCAGGACGGGCTTGGACAAAGGCATTACAATCCGCAGCAGAATGCCCATCGCGCCCGCGCCGTCGATACGCGCGGATTCCAGCAGGTCGGTTGGCAGACCGTCGAAGAAGCCTTTCAGCAGGAAGATCGACCAGCCCCACGCGGAAAACGCCAACAGGAGCGACCAGAAATTGTTTATGAGGTTCAAACCTGTTCCCAGGAAATTGTTGAACATCAGGTAAGACGGGATAGCAATGGCCTGTTCGTTGATCATCATCGTGCCCACGAAGTAAAGCAGCACAAACTTGGAGCCGCGCGGCTTCAGTTTGGACAGCGCATAGGCGGCGAGGATGGAGATGGTGCACTGTATAAGGATGGTGCCGCCGCACAGGATCAGCGTATTCCAAAAATTCTGCATGAGGTTGTACTTGGAGAATGTCTCGGGGATGTTGGTGAACTTAGGCGCGGCGGGGATGAGGGTCGGGATGGCGCGCATGATCTCCTTATTGGACTTGAACATACCGGAGACCATCCAAAGGTAAGGGAATATTTGGATCGGCACGCCGATGCACAGCACGGCGATGATGACCCAATAGGTGATTTTACCCTTCGCGGTTTTACGTTCGATCGGGTGCAGCGCCGCCATAGATCAGCTACCTCCCATCCGCGCGCTTTGAGCAAGCGCTTGATTCCGGCGTTTCTCGTCGCGCTTCATGCGCTCGACGGACCAATCTCGATCCAGCGACATTTGAATGAGCGTCAGGATGAATATGATCAGGAACGTGATGGTGGACAGCGCGAGGGCGTAGCCGTAATCGTTGTTACCGAAATACGCCTGTTTGAACGAGTAGAGGATGATGGTTTCCGTCGAACCGGAGGGACCGCCGTTCGTCATGATCATGACGTTGTCAAACGCGTTGAACGACGATATGACGGCCAGTATCAGCATGGTGGTGATGATGGGGAGGATTTGTGGCAGCGAGATGCGCAGGATACGTTTAACGAACCCCGCGCCGTCGATAAGCGCGGATTCGTGCTGTTCCTCCGGAATATCTTGCAGCGCGGCAAGATAGATCAGCATATTCATGCCGCCGCCCATGATCAGCCCGGGTACGCTCATGCACCATTTGACGAGGCGGACGTCGTTGAGCCATAGTTGATCCTTGAGACCCAACGTGCGCATGATGAAATTCGCCAGGCCGAAATCGGGCTGCCAGATGAATTTCCACAATACCATCATCGCGATGCCTGGGGCTATGGCGGGGATGTAGTACATCGTGCGGAAGAAGGTTTTGCCGCGGCGTACTTCATTCACCAATGTCGCCAGCAGGATGGGCGCCCAGAATGTCATAACCAATCCAATCAGCAGGAACTGGATGTTGTTCCATACGGCGGTGGCGAAGAAATGATCGCGGAACGCGCGCAGATAATTGGTCAGTCCGATGAACGCGCCGGGCATATGAACGATATCCACTTTGAAAAACGACACGATAATGCCCAGCAGAATGGGGTAATATTTGAATAGCGTGAAGCTGATCAGCGCAGGCAAAAGGAACACCCAGCCGATCAGGCTGAATTTAACGGCGGCATACTTGCGGCGCACGGGGTGTGCCGCGTTTGGATGCGTCATGGGATGATCCTCTCTTTCCGGATAAGACGACGCGCAGCGCCGCCGTATCTTGTGGAATATAGCTCACGGCTTACCAAGGGCCTACGAAGCGGATTGCCGATGGTAAAAAAGGCTCGATCGTTCGAGCGACCGAGCCTTGTACGGAATCAGAGAATCACACCGGCTTTTTGAAGGTCTCAGGATACATCTCGTACAGGCGTTCCGCGCACGCGTCTAGCAGCGCCTTCGCCTCGTCGAAGGTGATACCTTCCTTCAGGTAGATGGTCTGCAGCGGGATGACGATCTCGTTTTTCAGATCGTTCCAGTTCGGGCAGTAAGGTTCGGGCTTGGCGACGGCCATCGCGTCGGCCAGTTCCTTAGCCCAATGCGCCGGCCACTTGGAAGCCAGGGAATATTTCGTTTCGACGAGATCGTTGCGCACGGACGGCTTCGCGTTGAGCTGTCCGAGGCTATCTTCCAGCGTCCAACGCTCAATGAGATATTCTTCATCGTAGCTTAGGTATGTTAGCACATCCCAGGCCGCGTCGCGCTGCTCTTTGGTCGCCAGCGGGGACATTGTCCACACCTCGCCGCCAGCGAAAGCAACCGGCGCGCCGCCCTCATCCTTGCCAGGCAGCGGGAACACGCCGATATCATCCTGCACTTGGTCGAACTTCGCGAGTTGTTCCACCGTGAAGTCGGGAGGCGAACCCCAGCCGAACGCAGCCTGACCGGCCTTGACGTGATTCTGGTAATCGTCATAGCTTTCCAGGATATCCTTCTGGGTGGCGTTGCGCGCCCAGATCAGTTCGTTCATGTACATCGCGGCGTTGACGCCCGGCTCCTCGTTGAACGCGATCGCCCAAGAGCCGTCTTCGTTCTGGCGCACCATTTCGCCGCCGGCCGACCAGACCCACGGGGTGAACGTCCATGCGTTGTAGTCTGAGCCGAGCAGCAGATAACCGAAGCGCGGTTCGTCCTTATCGGTGTACTGCGAAGCTAAGTCCGCGAATTCCGACCACGTAGTCGGCAGGCGATCCGGGTCTCCGCCCGCCTCGCGGATGACCGCCTTGTTATAGGCGATACCCGTTACATATGGAGCAAAGGGAACGGCGTACCATTTGCCGTCTGGGGTTGAAATGGCTTGGTCGAACGTCGTGTTGACCAATCCCTGGTTCTTAAGATCCCAGTTGACGACGTATTCCGTAATTTCGGCGATGGTTCCGTTCGCCATGCGCGTTTGAATGTCTACATACGGAAACTGCCGGGCGAGGGTGGGTCCGTCGCCGGCCATCAATAATGTATCGTATTGTTGCCGATAGTCGGTACCTGGAGCGAGGCGAGTCCACTCAAATTCGATATCCGGGTATTTCGCTTCAACTGAATTTTTCTCGTGATCAAACAGCGTCCAATCCGCTTCCTGCGCATCGTCCTGCGGCATGTGGTTGAGCTTTATTTTTACCCCCCCCCCCCCCTCAGAACATGCGACAAAGTTCGTCCCGATTGCAACCAACATCACAACCGCGACGGCAAGGGCAACGATGGATTTACGCATACAGTCTCCTCCTTCTTTATAATACAAACAACACGAATGTGTGTCGTTCACATACATCCCAGCATCTATATTGTACATACTCACGGAAGATTTGTCAAGTATTTTTCACAAATTGTTCGCTCGATTCTTTTCAACAACCGATCGCAGTGAGAGGCGAAAAGATGCAGATTTAAAAGGCAGGCGCGATTGTTTTTGCGATTTTAATGTATTGTTATAGCTTATTCTGACTATCTCGATATAACGAAGCAGGTATCGGCGCGAAGCACAAAGCGACCACCCGCTGCGGCATGGATTTTGTTGAAATCCACTGCACAATTCCAAATTTAGAATTTTTCAATATCATTCGGTCGCCTACAATCGATTTTTCTTTTACGAGAATCGCTCGTTGTACCATACGTGTCCATGCCGTACGAGTCGCTGCGGCGGGACGCTGTTCGATCTGCGGATCGAATGCGCTTTAAGTTTGTGACGCCCCGCCACTATGACGTAAGTTGTCAACTTCCTTATGGCATTTTCACTGGCAGGGCGCAGGGTTGGAACGGGGGAACGAGGGACGCCCCCCTTCCCCCCGACGGGGGTACAACGGGGGTTTGCGGGATTCTGTCCCGGTACCCTGCGAAGGGCTATCCGCCCTTTCGAATCCTGACCAGGCTTCGCCTGGACCATCGTGACACACATTCCATCGGCTTCGGCCAGCATGTTGTGTTCCGATAGTCTGTTCCGTAACGTAACCGACAACCCTCATCGCCCCCCTAGGGGGAGATGTCGCCGCAGCGACAGAGGGGGGTTCTCCCTCCCGAGTGCGACACCAATCCCAAATTTGGAATTGCTGAAATCCACTGCGCGCGGCTTGACAAGCTTCGTCGGAAATGCTACAATATGTAGGTCTTAGGGGAGTGGCTCAATGGTAGAGCAGCGGTCTCCAAAACCGCAGGTTGCGTGTTCGAGTCGCGTCTCCCCTGCCATGGTCAACCGTAGGCCAGATACAATACAGGAGGCTTGCATATAGCCTCCTGTATTATTTCATATTAACGTTGAATCCTTGTGAGAAACTTACGTTTCTTTTTTAGTGATAGTATACTCTTGAAATCTATATAAGCGCAATCGTGCCCTCGTTCGCCCCTCCTGTCAACCCATTTGCGCTAACGTCTCTTGAAGTGGCGTAAAGCCCGGCGATGCAAAATTGTGTTTTTTATTTGCGTGTGCTTAGGGCCTGTGCGAAAAATCTCGCGTGGGTCTCGGAGTGCCTTTTCCGCCCCATTAATGTAAGAATCCCTTCGGGATTCTGCGGATACGCGCCCGCTTTGCGCTGCGCGCCGCCACATCTCCCCCTGAAGGGGCGATGAGGGTTGTCAGCTGCCCATATCATGCAAGTGACGTTGCTTGCAAACCGCATAGTAGATGACAGCCCTCATCGCCCCCCTAGGGGGAGATGTCGCCGCAGCGACAGAGGGGGCGGTTCCGCCATCATTGCGTAAACGCGTAAGGGGTGTTCCTATGTGGACGTGCGTTACACGCCTCACACATGTACACACCCCTTACGCGTTTACGCATTATCGCCAGAGGGTCTTCCCGCCAGCGCGTCTCTTTTCAGTGCGTCCAACTGATCCCAGGTGCAGCCCGTTGTCTTGATGATATCGTCATAGGGATAACCCAGGCCGAGCAGCGTTGAGGCAATCTGACGCTTCTCCTCTAGTCTGCCTCTCCGCAGCCCTTCCTGCAGTCCTTCCTGACGATACTTCTTAGCCATACTCTCCTCATGCAAGATAGCCAGTTCGACCATTGCCGTTACCCTCCCATCTTTCAAGACTTCCTGAGCCGCCGCCTGTAGAGCCGGGATCAGGTCGTTGTGTGAGCCAGTAATATTATACGCGTTCGGGTTCATGAGATACGCCATCAGTTCCTTGATGTTATCGTCCAGGCCGGCGTTGTTGCCGCCCGCGAAGAATATATCAATGCGCGGAGTACCGTTCAGCTCGTAATCGGTATGCCGCAGGAGGCGAAGTTCTATCGGGTTGTAACACTCGCCGAAACCAAACGGGTCATGCAGGCATATGAACGCCACGCGCATCTGTTTCAGGTCGAAGTAACTCGCGCCGCGATGGGTCAGGTAGGCGCTCAATATCGAGCTGATGAACACGGCGCGGTTCACGATGAGCGGCTCGGCCTCTCGCTGCATCTCAACGACTATCACAACCTCGTCGTCCTCAAAATACAGGTCAAAGCGTGCGCCACGAGTCGACGCTGAAGCGAGCACGGTCTTCTCGGTCTCGACGATCGCGCGCTCGATCTCCTGTGGGCTAGAGTTCTCGGTCAGCACGATGGGGTCGCTGTCGGCCTGGCCGACAAGCACCTTGACGGTGCGCGGCTCCCTGTCTGGGTATAACTGGCGCACAGTCCGCAGCGCCAGGCGCGGATTGCGGATCATCGTGCACGCGAAAACAATGGAATTAGTAATGTCCATCGACCACGCACCTCTTGCTTATATCATAACAAAACCGGCGCGGATTGTCAATCTCTCCCGATCTTGCTCAATCTCACGTGTCCGCGCAGGGTTATTCTTGGTGTGGTTATCAAAAACGTACGTATCATGGCTCAATGATAAAATTATTTCCAACGTAGAGTAGGGGAACGCCGCCTTGCTGCATTACTGCAGTAGGTTTACTCGCCCCTCTCCCGGAACCGGACTTACCTCTCTCAAGGTATCCGGCTCCCCATCGATGCTCCTTCAGTTTAGGAACTCTTTTTTTTTACCGT
>JAISBH010000281.1 GCA_031266295.1 Oscillospiraceae bacterium
AGGCCGAGCCTGCGCAAGAGGCTTCCAAGAGTAGCCAGTACGCGTCGGATATACCGGCGTATCTGCGCCGCTCGCCGAAAAGGTAATGCCGCGATAATCGACAACCGCCGAGCGATGAGTTCAGGCGGTTTTGTTTTGTTGTCTCCGCTTTAGCATAGGGCTGTATTGAAGCGTGGGATAATGCGGCTTGCGCGGCAGCGTGATTTGTACTATAATATGGAGGTTGTGTCCAGAACCTGCGGTTAGAATCTATCATCCCCGCATGTTTAAGTTGATAAGGGGTGAGGCGTCACGCCTAGAGCGTCCAAGCCGATCGGAACCGGAACGGAGAACGCGTTCCAAGGATTCCCGAGGAACTTCGCGGAGTTCTTTATCGGCATAAAACTAAACAACTATACATCGTGGTTCGAGGAGCATCGCGCGCAGTTCGAGTCGGATATCAAGCAGCCGATGTACGCGCTGATCGAGGCTATCGCGCCGACATTGCAGGCGATTGACCCGCAATTGGACTGCCGCCCGGCGCGCGCGCTGGCGAGGATACGCAGGGATACGCGCTTCTCCAACAACAAAGAGCCGTATCGCGACCACATCTGGTGTTCGTTCCGACACACTGGCGAGGCGATGACGGATGGGATCAGCTTCTACTTTGAGATATCGGCGGCGACGGCGCGGTGGGGCTGCGGCTTCTACGTCGTCGAGCGCGCTGTGATGGACGCGTTACGGCGGTTTTGCCTAGAAACGCCTGGACGCGTGCTGGACGCGATCGATTCACCAGCGTTCAAGGAGCGGTTCCAGCTGGAAGGCGAGATGTACAAGCGTATGTCCGCGCCGGATACGCTGCCGGACATATTGCGATTGCTATGGCAACATAAGGATCTATATGCGGCGCACACGATCGATCGGTTCGACATGGTGTTCGAACCGGGATTGACGGAGGTAATCAAGCGGGACTTCCAGTTGATTGCGCCGTTCTATCACCTGCTGCGCGATAGTTGGAACGCGGGCAGGGGCGTCGAGGCAGAGAGGATCGCGACAGTGCTCTAGCTGCTTATTACAATCTAGGTACAAGCGAGGCGGCATTGATTATGGATAATAACGAGTTTGACCTGCGACTATTAAAGAGCGGAACGGACTTGCGCGGCGTCGCGTCCGGCGATTCGGGTGAGATACAGTTGACGCCCGAACGCGCGCGGCACGCTGCGGTCGGTTTTGCGTTCTGGCTTAGCGCTGTTAGGGAAAAACAAGATGAAGCCACGGAAACGATTAAGCTGACTGGCGGGCAGCCGCACCAATTATGCGTGGCTGTCGGACGTGACTCACGGTTGATGGGCGGTGAGTTGGCGGAGGCTGTGCGTGAAGGATTACGCTCGGTTGGCGCGCGAGTACTTGATGTGGGGATGAGCACAACCCCGGCGCTGTTTATGATAACGCAGCATCCGCAATTCCGCTGCGACGCTGCGGTAATGGTAACGGCCAGCCACATGCCTGCAAAGTACAATGGACTGAAATTCATTACGCAGACTGGTGGTTTGGAATCGAGTGAATTGGACGCATTATTAAAACAGACTGCTAGTTTAACTTCGCAGGATAATCAGACTGCCGGTCTGGAGTTGGGGGCGCCGGCTGCCGACCGTGGGTCTGCAGGGGCGGTTGAGCGAGTCGATTTCATACCTCACTACCTTGACGGATTGACGGTGCAGACGGTCAAATCACTCGGGGCGAACAGTCCACTGAAGGGCTTGCACGTTGTAATAGACGCCAGCAACGGCGGCGGCGGTTTTTACGCCCGCTGGCTGGAGTCGCTGGGGGCGGATATCAGCGGCAGTCTCAACCTCGCGCCCGACGGTATGTTTCCCGCGCACACGCCTAACCCGGAAGACGCGGCGGCCATCAAGGCGTTGTCGGACGCGGTTGTGTCCGCGCGAGCCGACCTGGGGGTGATCCTGGACGCCGATTGCGATCGAGCGGCGCTGGTTGCGAGCGATGGTTCGCCGCTGTACAGGGAACGGCTGATCGCCCTGTGCGCCGATATGGTGATCCGGGAAACGCCGGGAGCGGCCATCGTCACGGACTCGGTTACTTCGCCGGCGTTGCGTGCGTTCATTGAACGGCGCGGCGGGATACATTGTCGATATAAGCGCGGTTACAAAAACGTGATCAACGAAGCCAAACGCCTCAACGAAATCGGTACGCCTTGCCCGCTGGCCATCGAGACGTCCGGTCACGCCGCATTCGCCGATAACCGTTTCTTGGACGACGGGATGATGCTGGCGACGCGATTGATCATCGAGGCGGTAAGGATGAAACGCGAAGGCCAGACGCTTACTGATCGCATCGCCGACCTGGCCGTGCCGCTAGAGTCGTTGGAATGGCGCATCCTAATGGAAGATTCTCGGCAGCGCGCGGCTGCATTGGATCTCATGCGTTCCTGGGTACTGAATAACCCTGACGCGGGATACAACCTGGCCGAATCGGCGGAGGGTGTGCGCGCCGAACGCGCCAACGGATGGTTCCTGTTGCGCGCGTCGCTGCACGAACCGCTGTTGGTGTGGAACGCGGCCAGCGATACGCCGGGCGGAATTGAACGAATGAAAGCGGTGCTGACCGACGTCTTGTCGCTTTAGACCCGCAGTCCATTATCGACGCCACGAAAGGACTCGCAGTCTGACACGTGAAACAGGCGATTGGTCCGATGAATAAAGGAGGCAATATGAACCCTATCGAACTCAAGTCCATCAATACACTGCGTCTGCTGGCGGTGGACGAGGTGCAAAGCGCGAACTCCGGCCATCCGGGTATGCCGCTAGGCACGGCGGCAATGATCTATACGTTATTCAGAAAGATTATGCGTCATAACCCCGCCGATCCCACATGGCGCAATCGCGATCGGTTTGTGTTATCTGGCGGGCATGGTTCCGCCGTGCTATACGCGATACTGCATCTGACAGGGTACGATTTACCGATGGACGAGCTGAAGCGCTTCCGGCAGTTGGATAGCAAAACGCCCGGCCATCCGGAATACGGCCACACCGTCGGCGTTGAGACCACGACGGGGCCGCTGGGACAGGGATTGACGACGGCCGTAGGGTTTGCCATCGCCGAGACCCATTTGGCCGCAGAGTTCAATACGCCGAAGTCGCGTATCGTCGATCATTACACATATGTGGAGTGCGGCGACGGCGATCTTATGGAGGGCATCGCGTCGGAGTCGGCGTCGCTGGCGGCCACGCTCAAGCTGGGCAAGCTCATCGTGCTATACGATGATAACGAGATATCCATTGAGGGCGATACCGATCTGGCGTTTAAGGAGAGCGTGCCCGACCGCTTCCGCGCGTACGGCTGGTTCGTCATCGAACTGTCCGACGGCAACGATGTTGACACGATAGAAGCCGCAATCGCGCGCGCAAAGACCGACGATCGCCCTACGCTGATAGTATGCAGAACCATCATTGGTTACGGCAGTCCGAAGGCGGGCACCGCCAGCGTTCACGGCGAGCCGCTAGGCGCGGAAGGATTGGCCACGACGAAGAAGTCGTTCGGATTCGATCCTGAACAGTCGTTTGTTGTACCGGATGATGTGCGTGAGTATATGGATATGCGCAAGCTGGGCGGAGAGCGGCAGGCTGAATGGAACGAACTGTTCAGCGAGTATAAGAAGATCGATCCGGACAAGGCGGAGCGATTCGACGCGTGGTATGATACCGCGCTGCCCAGCGGCGTTGACAACGATGCATTGTGGACGTTCGATGGCAAGTCTGCCACGCGCAACAGTAGCGGTGCTGTGCTGAATCGTTTGGCCGACTTGCTGCCGAATTTGATTGGCGGGTCGGCGGATCTCGCGCCGTCCAATAAGTCGGACATGAAGAAGCGCAAGTGGTATTCGGCGGAGGATCGTTCCGGGTCGAACATTCACTTTGGCGTTCGCG
Source organism: Oscillospiraceae bacterium (assembly GCA_031266295.1). GTDB lineage: Bacteria > Bacillota > Clostridia > Christensenellales > Aristaeellaceae > BNUH01. The sequence goes on from JAISBH010000281.1 coordinate 3,927, forward strand.
AGCACGCGATGGCCGCGATCGCGAACGGGCTGGCGCTGCATGGAGGGTTGAGGTCATACTGCGCGACGTTCTTTGTGTTCAGCGATTACATGCGCGGTTCGATGCGCCTGTCCGCGCTGATGAAGCTGCCAGTGACGTATATACTGACGCACGATTCGATAGGGGTGGGCGAGGACGGCCCAACGCATCAGCCGGTTGAGCAGTTGGATAGTCTGCGCGCGGTGCCCAACCTGCAGGTGTTCAGGCCGGCGGACAGCCGTGAGGTTGTGGCTGGCTGGCTGACTGCGCTGACGAGCGGGCTACCGACGTGCCTGGTGCTCACGCGGCAAGATTTACCGTTGTATGCGAATAGTGGGCGCGGTGCGCTGCAAGGCGGGTACGTACTGTCAGAATCGGGGAAGGCGACGCCTGACGCGATATTGATGGCTTCAGGTTCAGAGGTGGAGCAGGCGGTAGAGGCGCAGTCGATTCTGCGAGCAGAGGGGATTGAAGCGCGAGTAGTGTCGATGCCGTGCATGGAGCTGTTTGACGCGCAGGATGCGGAATACAAGGAATCGGTTCTGCCGAACGCGGTGCGCGCGCGAGTGGCGATGGAGGCGGCGACGGGGCAGGCGTGGTATAAGTATATTGGGCTGGACGGGGCGTTGATAGGGATGGAGGGATTCGGTGCGTCCGGGCCAGCGAAACTGTTGTTTAAGAAGTACGGGTTCACAGGCGAGCGGGCCGCCGACACGGTGAGGGCGCTGGTGGGGAAGAGGTAACGGGGAACCGCCCCCTCTGTCGCTGCGGCGACATCTCCCCCTAAGGGGGCGATGAGGGTTGTCGGTTACAACGCAGCCCGTAACCCCGTTCCTCTTCCCCCATAGGGGGGACGATATGGAACGGGGGAACCGGTTGCGCTCCGGAACAGACTATCCAGGTACAACAGGCTGGCCGAAACCGGTAGACTGTGTATCACGATGGTCCAGGCGAAGCCTGGTCAGGATTCGAAAGGGCGGATAGCCCTTCGCAGGGTCCGGGACAGAGTCCCGAAACCCCCGTTTTACCCCCATCGGGGGGAAGGGGGGCGTTCCTC
>JAISBH010000319.1 GCA_031266295.1 Oscillospiraceae bacterium
GCGACAGAGGGGGTTAACCCTCTCTCCCCCCTATATCAGCCGAATGACATTCCAGCTATGTTTAGGAATTACAATCTCCAGCTTATCCCCATCAAGTTTACCTGCGTCGCCCGAGACAGGAACGACCTCGCTGGGGTTTGTTTCAGTATTGACGGCGTTCATATCGTCGTGGGTAAGAACGGAACGCATGACGGCGCGGTACTTCGGGAAACCATGTAGACTTACACTAAGCAAGGTGTCCTCGTTCAGGTTCTTGTTGACGGCAAAGATAGTGAGACTGCCGTCGTCCGCGAGCGTCGCCGTAGCATCCAGCTCCGGAATAGACTCGACATCCTTGCAGTCATACAGCGGAGAATCGACTATCACTCGCAGTGACGTCCCACGCCCGAATTGCGACGCCTGTTTGAACGGCCAATATATCGTCTGCGCCCACGCTCCGCCGCCGTTAACCGTCATGATGGGTGCGATGACGTTGACCAGCTGAGCCAGGCAAGCCACCTTCACACGGTCGGCGTTGCGCAGCAGCGTGATTAACAGCGATCCTACCAGCAGCGCATCCTCGAACGTATATGCGTCCTCAAGCAAAGGTAGCGCGCGTCCCCACTTGTCGCGCTTCCAGATTTCCTTGTCCTGATCGCTGCTGTGGAACCAGACGTTCCACTCGTCGAACGATAGACCTAGCGTTTTCTTACTGTGCTTCTTTCCGCGCACGCTATCGCAGATGGACGCTACGGTCTTTATAAACACATCCATGTCTACCGAGCGCGCGAGGAACGCCCTTGTGTCGCCAGCGCGGTTATTATAGTAGCGGTGCAGCGAGACATAATCCACGTTATCATAGCACTCATCCAGCATCGTTAGTTCCCAGTCGCCGAACGTGGGCATATCCAATGAAGACGAACCGCAGGCCACCAACTCGATCGATGGATCAACCCACTTCATCACCTTGGCGGCCTCATTCGCCACACGCCCATACTCGCGCGCGGTCTTATGCCCAATCTGCCACGGTCCATCCATCTCGTTGCCAAGACACCACAGCTTAATCCCGAACGGTTCTTTCGCGCCGTTCTTCACGCGCATGTCGCTGTACAGGCTGCCGCCCTTGTGATTCGCGTATTCGACGACCGCGCGCGCTTCATCGGCGCCTCTCGTGCCGAGGTTCACAGCGTACATCGGCGTGGTGTTTGCCAGCTTGCACCACTCAATGAACTCATGCAGTCCGACCTCGTTCGACTCTGTAGTGAACCACGCGAGATCCAGCCGCTTCGGGCGTGATTCACGCGGCCCTACGGAATCCTCCCAATTAAAACCGGAGACGAAGTTGCCTCCTGGATAGCGCGTGACCGGCACGTCAAGGTTTCGCACCAGATCGACGACATCCTTACGGAAGCCATTCGCGTCGGCGGTCGGGTGACCTGGTTCGTAGATGCCGCCGTACACAGCGCGACCAAGATGTTCGATGAACGAGCCATACAGCCTCCGGTCGATAGCGCCGATCTCATACGCCTTGTCCAGCGTCATTTTCGCGTTTCTCATCTATACTCTCCCTATAGATATAATAATAGACACTATTGCATACCCCAGAGCGCTTCTCCGCTGTCCGATAATCCAGTGAACACCGGAACCCACGCGTTCCGCTCCATATCCCAGCCGCTCGCGAACAGGCCTTGATACCGCACGCCGCTTAGCGTGACGGAATCGGCGCTCCACTCGCCGGACGTATCACCACTCACTGTACCGTCGTTATCGAACTGAACGACGATTGAGCGGTGCTGCGTCTTGTTGATATCGCCGCCATGAAGCACGACACGCCACTCACCGTCAAACGATATATTGGGCGTCGGTGCTTCACCAGCAAATCTGAGCGGCGAGACGATTGGCCAGCCCTCATCGTTAAACCAAAACTGGTGCGCGCGATCACGAAACTCATCGCCCAGCGCGGAGAAACGCGTATGGAATATAAGGAAATAATCGCCTGTATCGGGATGGCGGTACGCGCTGTTGTGGCCGGGCGATTTATACGCTTGTTGAGGCAGAGGCTCGACGCCGTCCAGTGGCATGAACCTGAATCCGCCCACCAGCTTGACGCCGTACGGTTCTATAGCCTTGTCGTTGAAGTATGAGCCATCTGGCCCACCGCAGTCTATCATATCCTGTCCGCGCGCGTCAATGTATGGACCGTCGGGACTTTTACTGCGCGCCACGCGGATGTTGTATCCGTCGCTGGCCTCAAGCCCGCCGAACGACAGGAACAGATAGTAGTAGTCCGTTTCCGGCGCGTATAGGATGTACGGACCCTCTATGCGGCTGTGATTCTTCCCGAGCAGCTTTTTGCCGTAACCCTGGCCGGGCAGCGGCAGTCCCGTCGATTCATCCATCTTCAGTATAAATATACCGCCCGAGTACGAGCCATAGACCATCCACAGCTGACCGTCATTGTCGTGGAAAACATGCGGATCAATAACGTTTGGATGAATCGTCGCGTTGTAGGCCGTGCCGTCTTCGCTTGCGCCCATCATGCCGGAACGCAGGAATACGCCCCTGTCCACGAACGGCCCCTCGGGGTTATCCGACACCGCCAACCCCATGGCGGATAACGGAGAAGATCCCTCGCACGTACAATAGTACATGTAACATCTGCCGTCCGCCAGTCGTTCGACGCTCGGCGCCCAGAACGTGTTCGTCCGAGCCCACGTAAGCGCGTCCGCCATCTGATTGCGCACGTCGTCCACGAGCGTGCAGCCGTCCTGCGCGTTGTACGAGATCATTGTCCAGTTCATCAAATCCCGCGACTTAGCCGCGGCCATGTGGCTGCCATAGATGTAATACCAGCCGTCGGCGTACAGAATTGACGGGTCGTGTACATACGCGTCGGTGAAAGACGGCTCGATCGATTCAGACGACGCAATACCCATCAACAAAATCAACAGGATCGATAAAATCAACGCAGACGCGCGCGCAAGAACCCTCGTCATCCTTTAACACTTCCCGCCGTCATGCCGTCGATGATAAATCTCTGCGCGAATACGTAAAGCAGCAGTATCGGCAATACGGCAAAGCAACTGCCCGTTATCATGAGATCGTAATTGTTGCCGTACGGGGTGAACAGCGTGTTCAGTCCTATCGGGAGAGTGTATTTGTTCATGCTGGTAATGACGAGCATCGGCCATAGGAGGCTGTTCCACGCGCCCATGCCCACCAGCACCGACATTGAAGACATAGCAGGGCCCATGATAGGCAGCATTATGCGGAAGAACACGGCATACTCGTTGCACCCGTCGACACGCCCCGCGTCGAGCAGATCTTTAGGCAGACCGCTCAGGTATTGCCTGAAAAAGAATATCGCCGACACGCTCGCCAGGAAAGGCAGCATGATACCCCATATGCTATCCAGCAGACGCATACTGTTCGCCTGCACGTACATGGGCAGCATGAGTATTTCGAACGGGATCATGAGCACCAGCAGCACGCACATAAACAGAACGTTCTTGCCTTTGAACTCATACATTTCAAAGCCATACGCTACGAATGACGAGATGAACAGCGTTAATACCGTCTGGAGCAAGACGATGACCAGGCTGTTCTTAAACCATGTGAAATATGAATGCGGCAGCAACTCGCCCTCTATGGTAACGCCCGTAAACAGATAGCGCCACGACTTGAGGCTCCACTTGGAAAACTCAGGGTTAAGGTTCAGGCCGTTACGCCATAATTCGGCGCCGCCTTTGAACGTGCCCAGCACCATCGCGACGAGCGGTATCATTATGACTGCGCCGAGCGCCGAGAAGAACAAAATCAGCGTGACACGCGCGACCACGCTATATTGCAGGCTGCTTTTTGCTTGTCTGCCTTGCGTTATCGTGCGCGTCATATCTTCGTCCTCCTTGAACCGACCGCGCCGGTGATATACAGCTGCGCGACGTTGATGACCATCGCCCCGACTAAAAGCGCCAGCCCGACCGCAGACGCGTAACCCATGCGCAGCTTCTCAAAGCCGTAGCGGTACAGGTAGCCCACTATAGTCAGGCCGTAGTTATGAGGAGAGGTGTTGTTACCGAACACCATGTAGCTTTCAGTAAACATCGCAAGGCCCGCGTATATCGAGATTGTCAGCACGTAGATGGTTGTCGGCTTGAGGAGCGGCCACGTTACGTTAGTGAACTTACGCACCGTATTCGCGCCGTCTATCTCCGCCGCCTCGTACAGTTCGTTTGGAATCGCTTTCATCCCCGCCATGAAATACAGCATATTCATGCCCGTCCAGCGCCAGCAGCACAGTAGGATCAGCGCCAGAAGGCTTGAATATTCGTTCTTCATCCAGTAGATGGGCGACTGGCCGAACAGTCCGCGGATGGAATTCATCAGCGCGCCGGGCAGCTCTGAGAACATCATGCGGAACACGAGCCCCGCCACCACAACGGACGTCAGCACCGGCACGAAGTACAGCGACTTAAAGAACCCCGCCGACTTCATCGACTTGCTGGAGATCATATACGCGAACAGCATCGGGAACGGGATCAGCAGCGCGCACGTGATTAGCATGTAGCGCACGGAGTTGAATACTGCCTGGCCGAACACCTTATCGCCCAGCAGCCGCTTGTAGTTGGACAGCCCAACCCACTGCACCTGTCCGGGCAGTATGTCCTGGAAGCTCATCCGTATTGTACTCGCCAGCGGGTATATGAAAAAGACGGCGAACGTCAGTACGAACGGCAGTATGAACACGTATGGAGCGATCTTCTTTGAATAAAGGAATCTTCTTACTACTGTCATCAGGCACCTCGACGCAAGCACGGGCGGCTGATTAAGCCGCCCGTCCGTTGACTTCGTGTTTTAGAAAATGTCGGCTTCGATAGCTTCCTGCGCGGTCTCAAGCTCGCTCGCGGCGTCGAGCAGGTCTATGTAGAGGTTATTCCACAGCGTGGAGGAGAAGTAGGAGTTCATCGTCGGGCTGATGGATGTCGACGCGACGAACTTGATCTCGCCCTTTATCTCGTTGAGCGTGTCAAACACGTTCGTGAGGAAGTACTTGTTGAACTTGTTTTCAGGATTATGGGTCAGAGCCTCGTCGTCCCATACGGCGGTATTGACGGGATCGAATCCCATCACATCCCATATCATCGACTCGCCGGTTTCGGAGAGCTTCGCCCAGGTTATGAAATCGCTGGCCAGCGGAATGTCCGGACAAGTGAGCGTGACGACCGTACCGGTGCCGCCAAGGCCGATCGAGCGCGGCTGGCCTGCTTCAAACACCGGGGGGGGGTTTATAGCATACTTGCCAGCCAAATCGGGGATTTCATCCACGAAGCGGCTCATGTACCATTCGGGCATTATGACGGTGGCGCAGACATTGGTGTTCAGCCAAGCCTTGCCTTCCTCGGTGTCAACCTGTCCGCCGGGGCA
>JAISBH010000024.1 GCA_031266295.1 Oscillospiraceae bacterium
CCGACACGAATCCACCCTTGCTGAACACAACGCTAGGCTTGATCCTGCCCACCAGTGCGAACGCCTTGCCCACGCCGCTGATCACCTTAAACGGGTCGGTCAGGTTCTTAACGTCGAAATAGCGGCGCAGCTTCCCGCTGGGCACCGTATGATACTCGACGCCGGTTACCTGGGCGATCAGCTTGCGTTCAATGCCGTCGGACGTTCCAATGTAATGGATCTCCCAACCGCCGCTTTTCAGGTGCGGGATCAACGCCAGGTTCGGGGTGACGTGGCCGGCCGTGCCGCCGCCCGTCAATATAATGCGTTTGGACATCTCTGCCTCCTTAGGGCGAGGTGCAAAAGATATAAGTTAATAGGCCTTCGCGAAATACATCACGTGCTTGGCGGGTTTGCCGCAGTGGACGCAATGATCGTCGAACGGCGTCTGATCAAACGGCATGTTCCGCGTACCCGCGCCGCTCTCGGCCTTTATCGCGTCCTCGCACCCGGCCTCGCCGCACCACATCGCCTTCGCGAATCCTCCCTGCACGACCTCCTTCAGCCGGTCGAAGCTCGTCACCGTTTCCGTGTGAGCGTCCATGAACCCCTTCGCCGTGTCATACATATCAGACTGAATCGCCGCAAGCAGCGCCTTCATTGCGTCAGCGATACCGTCCAGCGATACTGTCGTCTTCTCATATGTGTCGCGCCTGACGCAGACCGCTTGGTTAGCCGCCAAATCCCGCGGCCCGATCTCCAGCCGCACAGGAACGCCCTTCAACTCCCAGTCGTTGAACTTGAACCCTGGGCTGACCGTGTCGCGCGAGTCGAACTTCACGCGTATCCCCGCCTTGACCAGCGCGTCCGCAACGGCCTTCGCACCCTCGACGACGCCCTCCTTGTGCTGCGCCACCGGCACGACCACCACCTGATACGGCGCAATCTGCGGCGGCAGTTTCAACCCGCGTTCATCCCCATGCGCCATGATCAGAGCGCCTATCAACCGCGTCGACGTACCCCACGACGTCCCGAACGGGTGCGTCAGTTTACCGTCCCGCGCCAGGAACGATATCTCGTAGGCCTTGGTGAAGTTGTCGCCGAAGTTGTGGGTCGTACCCGCCTGCAATGATTTGCCGTCCTGCATCATCGCCTCTATGCTGTATGTCGCGACCGCGCCCGCGAACTTCTCGCTATCGCTCTTATGGCCGGAGTATACGGGCATCGCGAGAACGTCCTCGCACACCTGCCTATAGATGTCGAGCATACGCATCGTCTCTTCCTGCGCCTCCTCGGCGGTCTCGTGAAGCGTATGTCCTTCCTGCCACCAGAATTCAGCCGTGCGCAGAAACGGCCGCGTGGTTTTCTCCCAGCGCATCACCGAGCACCACTGATTGTACAACAGCGGCAGATCACGCCATGATTGCAGCCATTTTGCATACATTACGGAGAACAGCACCTCGCTGGTCGGGCGGATCGCCAGTTTTTCCTGAAGCACTTCCTTGCCGCCCTGAGTCACCCACGCCACCTCCGGCGCGAAACCTTCGACATGCTCCGCTTCCTTGAGCAGCAGGTTTTCGGGGATCAGCATGGGCATCATTACATTCTCATGTCCAGTCGCCTTGAAACGGCTGTCCATCTCTTCTTTTATGCGCTCCCAGATGGCTGTGCCGTACGGTTTTACCACCATGCATCCGCGCACAGGAGCGTAGTCGCAAAGATCGGTCAGCGTTACAACGTCCGTGTACCACTGCGCAAAATCCACGTCGCGGGGCGTCAGATGTCGAACGAATCCGCTTTTTACGCCCTTGGGTTCAGTCTTAGCCATGCATCATGCCTCCTAATAACTATTATAGTCGGTAGACAACGTGTGAATTCTAGTAGATGGAAATAATCATTTCGAAACAAAAACGCTTCGCCCCTGTGCAGGGGCGAAGCTATGCTTCGCGGTACCACCCGGCTTGGCGCGACTGCGCCCAGCTTTAAGTCCCGATAACGGTGGACATCCGTCGGCTTTTTGATACATCGAACCGCATCAGATTCATTGAATCCACAGCCGAGGCGTTTATGAGAACTGGGAGGACGATCCATCCGCCGCGCGGCTCGCACCAATGCCGCGCTCTCTTATGTCCGGATTGCGGAACGTCCAATTCTCCGCCAACGAATATTATATAACAGTGTACACCTATCGAGCCATGATGTTCAACCCGGAATAGTTCACAATGCTAATTACACTATTGTCAGCGATTCATCCAACGATTTCCGCGACTTAGCCCGCACAGCCGTGTTCTTAGGATACCCAAGCGCGATAAAGTACGCTATGTCCGTTTCATCGGGCAGATCAAGTATCTCGCGAATCTTCGGCCGATCGAATAACCCAATGATGCACGAACCCAGCCCCTGCTCCGTCGCGGATAAGCACGCGGCCAGCGCAGCGCCGCCTATGTCGCCCTTCGCGAAGTACTGCCCGTCAATTACAGACGCGATCATCTTCGCCAGCTTAGCGGGGGTTTCGAGGATTAACAGGATGGCCTGCGCGTCTTTGAGGAAGCCGTTAATACCCATCACCTGGCCGCACGGCGCGATTTGCGCAACCTTCTCGGGGGATTCGACAAGTATGAACCGCCATGGCTGACTGTTACACGCCGACGGCGCGAGCCTCGCCGCCTCCACAACGCGCAACAGCGTCTCACGCGAAATGGGCTGATCAGAGAAACTGCGGCAGCTTTGCCGCTGTCCGCACAGTTCCAAAAACGGCGACGTCTGGTCGATAGCGGGCATTACAGCTGGTATAGTGTTTTGCATGTCAATCCTCCTATATCGAATCAGTTAAGTCTCGGGCGGTAAAGCCGCCCTACTTGCCTACGCAGAATGTCGAGAATATCCTGTCGATAACCGCCTCGTCCGCTGCAACTCCGGTAATCGACTCCAATCCTTGCAGCGCACTGCGCAGATCAATTGCCGCAAGATCCAGCGCCGCGCCGCGATACCCACCGCCGCGCAAACTGGCTGCAGCCTCACTCAATGACCGCGCCGCCGCCTGCGCCGCCTGCGCGTGCCGCGCTCCCGAGAGTATTGCGGATTCCGGAGCCAGCGTCGACGCGCGTTTTGCGATCAGATCGCGCACCGCATCCAACCCTTCGCCCGTTTTCGCGCTGATGCGCATCCGGTGCACATCCGGCGCTATCGTGTCGAACGCGGATTCGTCCGCCGCAACGCCCATATCACACTTATTAAGCAGGATAATCATCCGATCCAGCGGCGCGGAGATCGCAGCACACAGTCCGTCCGTCTCAAAAGGAACTGACGCATCGACCATCATCAACACAAGATCCGCGTTCGCCAGCCGTGCCCGCGCTCGATCCACTCCTATCGACTCAACCGGATCGTCCGTCTCGCGCAGCCCCGCAGTATCCGACAGCCTCACGCGCAGACCCGCAACTGTCATCTCGGCTGTAAGCACGTCGCGGGTTGTACCGGGCACGGAATGGACGATCGCGCGATTTTCCTCCAACAGCGCATTGAGCAGCGACGACTTGCCTGCGTTCGGCGGCCCTGAGATGACTGCATCGAGTCCGTCGTCCAGCACGCGTCCCGCGCGAGGATCGCTGGCTTGCATAAGTTTATGCGCGAGCGACTCCGATAAGTCCGCGACGCGCGCGGCAGTTTCCTGTTCCTCGATCTCGTCGGGGAAATCTAGCGCGGCTTCGATCCCCGCCAGCGCGTTTATCAGCTCGTCGGCGACTTCCTTAACGAACCGCGACGCACCACCCGACAGCTGCCGCACCGCTGCGCGTGCCGCAGCTTCACCTCTCGCGCCAATCAATCGCATCACGGCCTCGGCTTGCGTTAGATCAATCCTCCCGTTTTCGAACGCGCGTCGCGTGAACTCTCCAGGCTCGGCAATCCTCGCGCCCAACGTCCGCACCGCCCGCAATACCCAATCCATCACGGCTAAACCACCGTGACAGTGAATCTCTGCGACGTCCTCCCGCGTGAACGTCCTGGGCGCGCGCATGAATACAGCCATGCATTCGTCGATGATCTCATTGTTGGAAGGGTCGACCAGCCGCCCGTATGTCAGCACATGGCTGGCCAGACTCCCTCTGGAATGCCGGAACATGGCGCGCAGTATCCCCTCCGCGTCCGGACCGCTTACGCGCAGCACCGCGACGCCACCTATCCCCGGCGGGGTCGCGAAGGCGGTTATCGTGTCAGACATTAAACCTGAACAGCGTGACGTCGCCATCCTTCATCTCATAATCCTTGCCCTCGGAGCGGATCAAACCCTTCTCGCGGCACGTGTTCATGCTGCCCTCGCGCATCAGCGTGTCGAACGGGACAACCTCCGCGCGAATGAACCCTCGCTCGAAATCCGTGTGGATCTTACCTGCGGCCTGAGGTGCTTTCGCGCCGCGTTTAATCGTCCACGCCCGGCATTCATCCGCGCCTGCCGTCAGGAACGATATCAGCCCCAGCAGCTTGTAGCTGGCCTTAGCGAACCGATCCAGGCCGGATTCACCGATGCCCAATTCCTCCAGGAACATTACCTTTTCCTCGGCGTCCATTACGGCTATCTCGGATTCTACTCGTGCGGATATGACCATCAGTTCGGCGCCTTCATTAGCGGCCAGTGCGCGGAGTTCTTTGACATAAGGCAACGCATCCTCAGGCTTGCCAACGTCGGACTCCGCAATGTTCGCGGCATAGAGTACGGGCTTGTCTGTCAGCATGAACCAGCCTTTCGCGACCACCAGTTCATCTTCGGTCATAGACAGTGTGCGCAGCGGCTTCTCCGATTCGAGATGCACGATAGCGCGCGCGGCCAGCGCGATCTCGGCGGCAGCCTTCGCGTCGCCAGGACGCGCGGTTTTCTTAGCGCGTTCGAGCCTTTTCGACACCGTCTCCAGATCGGCGAGAATCAGTTCAAGCGCAACGACGCCAGCGTCACGCACGGGATCGACGCTACCGTCCATGTGCAGCACGTTTGAATCCTCGAAGCACCGCACCACGTGCACCAAGGCGTCGACCTCGCGTATATGAGAAAGGAACTTATTACCCAACCCCTCGCCCCGGCTCGCGCCCTTCACCAAACCTGCTATGTCGACGAATTCAACCAGCGCGTATGTCGTCTTTTTCGGGTGGAACATAGTGGCCAGCGCGCCCACCCGGCGATCGGGCACCGCCGCGACACCCGTGTTAGGTTCGATCGTGCAGAACGGATAGTTCGCGGCCTCCGCGCCGGCTTGGGTGATCGCGTTGAACAGGGTGGATTTGCCGACGTTGGGCAAGCCGATTACGCCGCATTTCATGTTTAAGCCTCCAGTGACCTCATGATATTGACGAAGTGCGCGAACACGATCCCCGGTTCCTCCAGCGTCAGATCCCAGCGCTTGACCCACTCCAACGAGTAGAAGCCCTTGTAGCCGCCCGACTCCATCAACCCGACCGCTTCCTCGAACGGCACGTCGCCGTACCCCGGCAGCGCGTAGCGCAGAACACCCGCCTCCATCCGCGAATCCTTCAGATGGACGTGACGGATATACCGACCCAGATTATCCCAAGTGACGCGAGGTTTCTCGCCATTATAGCGGTAAGGATGATGCACATCCCACAGCGCCTGCACTGCCGGGCTGCTTATCTCCTCCAACAGCTGCGCCAGCTTCTCGCTGTCGGACCATACGCCGTGCGTCTCCAGCAGCAATGTAACGCCAGCCGCCGCCGCTTCCTCGCCGAACTTCTGCGCTTCTTCGCGAACGAAGCCCGCGTCAACCGTCCCCATCGGATGAGGAACAGCTGCCGCTCCCATCAAGCGGATATACGGCACGTCCAGCGCCTTGGCTAGTTTGATGTACGCCGCGACCTCCCTAGCCGTGCGCGCGGCGGCGTCTCGCTGATGCAGTGTGCATTCGCTGGCCAGGCACGGTATCGTCAGATTCATCCGATCCAACTGGGTGCGGGTAGAGGGTATCGCGTCCGGTGCGAACTGGGGTATCGACGGCGCGGATATATCCTGTCCGATGCCGCGCACCTCTACCCCGTCATAGCCCAGATCGCGCGCTGTAGCGGTGATATCCTGCCATCCCCAGCGGGGGCAGCCGAGGGTGGAGAAGCTGAGTTTCATATGATCAACCCCTTTCAAGCGATAGCTCCAAACAATAGATCCATCAGCGTCATACCATCCGCGACGTATAGCCCGTACCGCGTAGTCTCCTCATTGAACGGTCGCGGCGCGCCCGGCTTGCGGCTGTCATAGAGCGCGAACGGCACAGGATCGCCATCGTGAGCGCCGTTCGACAGCAATGTCAGATGATCGCTTAAAACCAGTATGCGGAAATCCGTATCGACATCCGGCAGTCTCTCCAGCAAGGGCAGCACGATCCTCGCGTCGAACCGGCGCAATGACTCCAACTTGGCCTCGACGTCCTTAGCGTGTGCGCACTCGTCCGGAGCCTCGACGTGCACGCAGCCAAAATCCGCCCCGGCCTTCAACCCGGCGATCAGCGCATCCACCTTGGCCTCGTAGTCAGTATCAATATCGCCCGATGCGCCAGGAATGTCGGGAGCGGACAGACCAGACAGCAGCGCGATGCCCTTCATCAACGGCACTGCCGTAATGACGAGACCGGAGTGACCGTACTTCGCGCCGAAGTTGGGCAGCGCCATCGCGCGACCCGCTGCCCATGGCCATATGCAGTTAGCGGCGCGATCGCCACGCTTGATATTCAGCGGGTGTTTACGCAGCGTATCATACGACGTGCTCATCAGCCGGGCTAGCTCGTCGGCGCGGTTTCCCTTCGGCAGATAACCCGCGATCGGCTGGCCCAGTATCATGTGCGGCTCGCCCAATATAAACGGTTCATCGTCGGCGTGATCTAACACGCCCATCTGCCTGAAGGTCGGCGATTGATGGATCGTGAATCCCGCTTGACTTGCCAGCGTCGAAAACGTCTCGTCCTCAAGCAGTGCACGCGTCAGTTCGAGCGCTTCCTCACCCTCTATGCCGCAGCCATTGTGCGACTTCATCACCGCGTACTCAAGCGCGTCAGGGTTGGCCGGATCGGGCGTGAGAGAGCACAGGTTCATGCGCAGCGCGACCTCGCCCTCGCGCAGCTCTATGCCCGCGCCAGCAGCCTCAAGCGCGGCGCGGCCTTTATATTCGCGCTTGACGTCGTTGCCGAATATGGTTAGTATAGCGGTGTCGCTGCCCGGCGCAACCCCCATCGGCACCGTGCGCGCTTGGCCCATCAAGCCGCCCGCCAGCCGCACGAATCCGGGCAGATCCAGCGCCATATACGGCGTCTTATTACCAAGCTCGGCAATCGGCTTGTCGGCCGAGCCGTCTGGTATCAATAGTATGTATCGCATCGACAGTCCTCCAGTGGAATGGATTATAACATAATCGGTCGCCGCGTGCCAGTACGGCGGAAGGCCGCCGGGCGTATAACCCCGCCGCTTTTCGGTCGTTTTTTTGCACCACCGTTTAAATCCGGGTTGATCAATCGCTTATAAATAGCGTATAATCTATTCGGCATTGAGCCGGATAGGAGTGATGCGCGTGCGCCGATATTTTACATCGGAGTCGGTGACTGAGGGGCATCCGGACAAGTTGTGCGATCAGGTCGCGGACGCTGTGCTGGATGAATTGCTGCGGGAAGATCCCGCCTCGCGTGTGGCGTGCGAGACATGTGCCGCAACGGGTATGGTGCTGGTGATGGGCGAGGTGACGACCACTGCCTACGTAGACCTTGAGGGCATCGCGCGGCGTGTGATACGCGATATAGGCTATACGAATTTAGGGATAGGGTTCGACGCGGATACGTGCTGTGTGCTTACCACGCTGCACGGGCAGTCGCCGGATATAGCGCGTGGCGTGGACAGCTCGCTGGAGAGCCGTGTCACGGGAGGCAGGGAGATCGGCGCTGGCGATCAAGGCAGCGTGTTCGGCTACGCGTGCGACGACACGCCGGAATTGATGCCGCTGCCTATCACGCTGGCGCACCGCACAGCCAAGCGTCTCGCCGCCGTTCGCAAGGACGGCACGCTGCCATGGCTGCGGCCCGACGGCAAGACACAGATTACGGTCGAGTATGACGGCGACACGCCGCTGCACGTAGATACGGTCATCATATCCGCCCAGCATGATCCTGACGTAGCGCATGATGAGATTGAATCGCGGATAATAGAATACGTCGCGCGCGAGTCGATCCCGTCCAATCTGCTGGACGACCGGACGAAATACATAATAAATCCGACGGGCCGGTTCGTAATCGGCGGACCGATGGGCGACACGGGCTTGACGGGCCGCAAGATAATTGTCGACACATACGGCGGTGCGGCGCGGCATGGCGGCGGCGCGTTCTCCGGCAAGGATCCCACGAAGGTCGATCGCTCGGCGGCGTACGCGGCGCGATACCTGGCCAAAAACGCCGTCAAAGCGGGATTGGCTAAACGCTGCGAGATGCAGATTGCCTACGCCATAGGCGTCGCGCGTCCGGTATCCGTCTATGTAGATACGTTCGGCACGGGCGTGCTCCCCGATGAGAAACTGTCCGCGCTGCTGTCGGAGAGGTTCGACCTGCGTCCCGGCGCGATCATAGAGGCGTTCGACCTGCGCCGCCCCATCTACCAACCGTTGGCAGCCTACGGCCACTTCGGACGCGAGGATTTAGACGCGCCGTGGGAATCGCTTGCGCTGGCCAGGCACATACTATAATATATGCAAGCATTAAAGGCGCGGGTCGACGAGATCGTGTTCCGTAACCCTGAGAACGGGTTCACGGTGCTGTCAATTCGTCCGGATAGAGCGGACGGATCGCCCGGCTCTAGCCGAGAGCGGGTCAGCGCGGTCGGATCGCTGCCCGCGCTGACGGTCGGTGAATCGATCACGTTCTCAGGCGAGTGGCACGAGCACGCTCAGTACGGTCGCCAGTTTCGCATAACATCCTGCGAATGGAACAAACCTGAGACAGCGGACGCGCTCGAACGCACGCTGGCTTCCGGCTGGATAAAGGGAGTCGGCCCGCGCACGGCCAAGCAAATCGTCGAGGCGTTCGGAATGGACGCGCTGGATGTGTTGCAATTCGCGCCGGAAAAACTGGAACAGCTGCCCGGTATGGGCAAGAAGCGCGCGCGAATGATCGCGGAATCGTTCCACGAGCAGCACGACATGCGCGAGGCAATGGTGTTCCTGCAAGGCTTCGGCATCCAACCCAAACTGTCGATGCGGATATTCAAGGTATACGGAGAGAAGTCGACCGCCGTCATCCGCCAGAACCCTTACAGGCTGATAGAAGACGTATCCGGCGTCGGATTCAAGACGGCGGACGCTATCGCACTGTCTATGGGCTTGACGCCGGAATCCCCGTACCGGATCGCGGCTGGCGTACTGCATACACTGCGCGCCGCGTCCGTGTCGGACGGGCACTGCTACCTGCCAAAGGAAGATATGACCGCGCGCGCGCGCGAATTGCTCAACGTAGCGGAAGAATTGCTGGATCGCTCTATATCAGAACTGGCGTTGTCAAAAAGGATAACGCTTATGACTCTGCCCCAGCATACCGCCGCGTATCTGCAGAATTTCTACGAGGCGGAGGCCGAAGTAGCCACGCGCCTGGTAGATCTGCGGGACTCGGCGCCACGATTCAAGGTAGAGGAAGATGGGATCCGGCTGGATCGGGTCGAGCAGTTTGAGCGGAAGAATCATACATTGCTGGATGAAACCCAGCGCCAGGCGGTGCTGTGCTCGCTGCGCTCCGGCGTATGCGTAATAACGGGCGGCCCCGGCACGGGAAAGACGACCATCATACGCTGCATACTGGATCAAGTGTCTAAGGAGGGCAACTTCGCGCTTGCCGCCCCGACAGGACGCGCCGCCAAGCGCATGACCGAAGCCACTGGCAGTGAGGCGAAGACAATCCATCGTATGCTTGAATACGGCGGGGAGGATAATAGCGAGCATCTTTCATTCGCGCGAGACGAGAACGACCCGCTTGACGTCGCTACGCTGATTGTGGATGAGACGTCGATGGTGGATCTGTTCCTAATGCGCGCACTGATGCGGGCGATCAAGCCTGGCACGAGGTTGGTGTTCGTCGGTGACGCGGATCAACTGCCGCCGGTCGGCCCCGGCAACGTGCTTCGCGACATGCTGGACAGCGGCGCATTCCCCGTAACGCGTCTGACGCGCGTCTATCGCCAGAGCGATCACAGCATGATAGCGTTTAACGCGCGCGATATCAACGAAGGGAAGATGCCCCGCGTGAATGAAAAGCAATCGGACTTCTTCCTGGAACGGCAAGACAGCGCGCTCGTCGCCGCAGAAACGCTGGTAGATCTACACACTCGGCGTTTGCCCAAATTCATGAATATCAACGGCGATCCTACGAAATTTATCCAGGCGCTAAGTCCGATGAAAAAGGGCGACTGCGGAGTCTGGGCGCTGAACAAGCTCCTTCAGGCAAAGCTCAACCCTCCGGACAAAGACAAGCCCGAGTTCACGCGCGGAGATATCGTGTTCCGGCTAGGAGACAAAGTGATGCAGATGCGCAACAACTATCGATTAGAGTGGGAGCGCGATAAAGAGGAAGGGCAGGGCGTTTTCAACGGCGACATAGGCTACATTGAAGAATTGGATTCGGAGGATAGGTCGTTATCGGTTCGGTTTGACGACGATCGTCTTGCGTTATACGATACGGCGCAGCTGGACGATCTGGAGTTGGGTTACTGCATCTCGGTACATAAAAGCCAGGGAAGCGAGTTCCCGGTAGTGCTGATGCCCGTAGTAGGCGGCCCGCCGATGCTGCTCACGCGCAACCTACTATACACCGCAGTCACGCGCGCCAAGCAACTGGTCGTACTGATCGGTAAGGAATCCGCGCTCGCCGCGATGGTGCGGAACTATCAGATTGAGAAGCGGTACAGCACGCTGGCCTCAAGGATTGGGGAAAGGTGGTAACCACCGCAATCAAACAGGGTTAATGGAACAAATGTTTATCATGTAAGGACGGCGGATCGCCGCCCTTGTTGTTTAACCTCCTTTTACCTATTCGCGAATCTACGAAGGGTTCGCGCTACGCGTTAATTCAAAAATCTCATATTCGGGAACGTCGACCTCATTACGCTGTCGGGATAGTGCGCATCCAGCCAGCGCGCCCAGTTGGAGGCGTTGGGTATAGCCTCCACCCGCTCACCCCAGCGGATTATCGCGGCCACCGTGATCCCGACGTCCAGCAGTAGCAAAGCGAACACGACTGCCGTCAACGGTATCCCCAACCGTATTGGTATCAGCAGTATCAACCGCTCAAAGAACGGTTGCACCCACCACACCCATGCGACCGATAGTCCGCCCCAAACAGCAAACGACAATAAGCACACCCTGCCGTTGATATTCAGCGGCTGATTCGAATAATCCCACGACTTCGTGCCGAATGCCTCTTCCTGCAGCCAAGACGCGGCATACTCCAGCGTGGAGCAGACAATCGCCCCTGCTAGGAATACCGCCGCGACTTGCGACCAGCGCGCGCTCGCCTCCTTCCATCCTAACGTCAAATATAACACAACCGCGCCAATCCCATATATCGTGTTAAACGGGCCATACATCAGCCCGACTCGCCGCGAGAACTGGCCGGTGCGAAGCAGCGTTAGCGTCGTCTCAAATATACATCCGAACACAGCTCCTATCACGAAATACCATAATATTTTGCATAGATGGCACCGGGCGAACATGCTTGAATGGGTTCGCGCCAGTGCCTCGGACGTGTTTATGGGGGACATAGCTATCAGCTCCCTCCGTATGCATAGTACGTAGGGAGCTGGCCATTGTGACTATATTTTAGAATATATTCAGCGGTTTTTATCCAGCGGCAGAGGTTTCTTG
>JAISBH010000123.1 GCA_031266295.1 Oscillospiraceae bacterium
ATGAGCCGGACGAGCATCCCTCCACATTCCGCGAATTCCTGGAAAAGCATGGGCAAGGCGTGCATCATTTAGGGTTCGAGGTGGGCGATCGGCGCGACGCAATCATCGGGGAACTGGAGAGCAAGGGTTATGGGATGCGTACGATCGGTTATTATCCCGGCAGCAGCTGGACCATTGTCGACAGCGAGGGTAACCTGGGCGTCAACCTGAACATAAAGCCGAAACGATAAGGTAGGGTAAATGCATGAATGTTGTCACTGAACGTAAGCCATTCTTTGTCAGGGACGCGGTTTCGTACCTGGAGGTTATCGACATCGAGACGGGCAATGTCAGGACGCTGGCGGAATTCGATCACTGCGTCGAGGCTCCAAACTGGACGCGCTACGGTAAGCGGTTGATATTCAACGATCGGGGCCGCATCAATTCGTACGAAATGGATACCGGCGCGATGACTGAAATCGACACGGGGTTCTGTACACAATGCAACAACGACCATGTGTTGTCTGCCGATGGAACCATGATAGGGGTTAGCCATCATACCATAGAGGATGGTCAATCAAGGGTGTATGTGATACCGTTTGACACAGGCGTTCCGGTGTTGGCGACGCCTATCGCGCCCAGTTACCTGCACGGCTGGTCGCCGGATGGTGGAACGCTGGCATACTGCGCCGAGCGTAATGGCGAGTATGACATATATACGATTCCGGTAGGAGGCGGCGAGGAGGTGCGGCTCACGTTTGAGCCGGGGCTTAGCGATGGGCCGGAATACACGCCGGACGGGCGGTACATATGGTTCAATTCAGTGCGCGGAGGATTGATGCAGTTGTATCGCATGAAGGCCGATGGTTCGGAGCAGACGCGAATGACCTGGGACGGACGCAACGACTGGTTCGCTCATCTGTCGCCGGACGGAAGGATGGTCGCATATATATCATACCTGGCGAGCGAGGTGAAGCCGGGCGATCATCCGGCAAACAAGCATGTAGAGATCCGTTTGATGCCGACGGAAGGCGGCGAACCGACAACGCTGATAACGCTGTTCGGCGGTCAAGGCACGCTCAACGTCAACTCATGGGCGCCGGATTCCAAACGGCTGGCGTTCGTAAGGTATAAGGAGGGGTAGGGGGGCACGACGCTCCCTCTGTCGCCGGGGAACCCCCTCTGCCGCTGCGGCGGCATCTCCCCCTAGGGGGGCGATGAGGGTTGGAGGGACGGGTTGCGTTACGCGATAGACTATCGGACACAACCGTGGGGAACCCCCTCTGTCGCTGCGGCGACATCTCCCCCTATGGGGGCGATGAGGGCTGGAGGGACGGGTTGCGTTACGCGATAGACTCTAAAGCACAATTGTTGGCCGAAACCGACGGCTTGTGTGCAAACGATGGTCCAGGCTTCGCCTGGACCATCGTGATACACAATCTACCGGCTTCGGACTGCCGGTTTTACCTGGATAGTCTATCTCGTAACGCAACAGGTTCCTTCGTTGCTTGCGAACCACATCGTAACCGACAACCCTCATCGCCCCCCTAGGGGGAGATGTCGCCGCAGCGACAGAGGGGGTTCTCCAGGGGGGCGGGAGGGGGACGAGAGTCCCCTTCCCGAAGGCGCAGATGCGCCGCCGCACCGCCTCCGTTTACTTAAAGACGTCCGGTCTTGTGGCTTGGTTCAACGCATCATTGTCCAGCTTCGCCAGCTCTTTTGCTCGCTCAAGATCTAGGCCGCATCCGGCACAGAAGCGAGCGCCATAGTCCGGATCAGCATTCAAACAATGAGCGGCGTGCCTGTACTTGATGTTCATGGTCACGGGCATGATCTCGTGACAGGTGTTATTTATAAGCGCCTGTTTCTTATCTTCCGTTATCAGCCGATATAAATCCCCCGCTTGCCGGAAACAATCATCTGTCGGATCGTCCTTAAAGTCAAACCTCCACGTAGCGCCGTCTACCTCCAGCGGCGGTTCCGCCGCCCCTGGCTGTGGCGTCCACGTGTCATAACTGTTGGGCGAGTAGGCGATGGCGCGGCCATAGTTGCCATCCGTACGCATCGTACCGTCCCTATGAGAATCCGTGACGACTGCGTTCTTCGCCTGGTTTACTGGAATAAGGTTGCTGTTAACGCCCAGTCGGTAACGATGCGCATCCCCATAGGCGAAAAGACGGCCCTGCAGCAGCTTATCCGGCGAGAACCCGATCCCCGGTACGACGTGCGCTGGGGCGAACGCGGCCTGCTCCACCTCGGCGAAGAAATTCTCCGGCATGCGGTTCAGCTCCAGAATCCCCACGTCGATCAATGGATAATCCTTGTGCCGCCAAACCTTTGTAACGTCAAACGGATTGACGTCGTGATGCTTCGCCTGCTCCTCCGTCATCACTTGGATGGAGAGCGTCCAGCGCGGGAAATCACCGCGCTCGATGGACTCGTATAGATCGCGGCCATGACTCTCGCGATCGTTCGCGATTACCGCCGACGCCTCCGCGTTTGTCAGATTCTGGATGCCTTGATGCGTTGTGAAGTGGAACTTGCACCAAACGCGCTCGTTCTTCTCATTGTAGAGCGCATATGCGTGCTCGCCGAAAAAGTGCATGTGCCGGAAAGATTTTGGAATGCCCCGGTCGCTCATGGTGATGGTCACTTGGTGAAACGACTCCGGCAGCATTGTCCAGTAATCCCAGTTGTTCTGCGGGGAACGAATTCCCGTATGGGGATCCCTCTTAATGGCGCGGTTTAGACCCGGGAAGTCAAACGCGTCTCGCATGAAGAAAACCGGTGTGTTGTTGCCAACGAGATCCCAGTTGCCGTCCTCTGTATAGAACTTTGTGGCGACGCCGCGAATATCGCGCTCCGCGTCCGCCGCGCCACGCTCGCCCGCCACTGTCGAGATACGCATGAAGACTTCAGTCTTCTTCCCTGGTTGCAGAACCTTAGCCTTCGTATATTTGGATATGTCGTGCGTTACTGTAAAATCACCGTACGCGCCCCAGCCTTTGGCGTGCATCCGCCGTTCCGGGATCACTTCGCGGTTAAAGTGCGCAAGCTTTTCAATCAGCCAGACGTCTTGCATCAAGGCCGGCCCGCGCGGGCCTACCGTCATCGTGTTTTCATTGTTAGGCACAGGCGCACCGACTTCGTTCGTCAGTTTCTGGGTATTCAGTTTCAGTTCCATAATGCGTCTCCTTTCAATTTAGACAAAATGTTTGCGAGATCTTTCGAACAGGCCCTAATGCTTAATCACACGATTCAGCGGGTAAGCTGCAGGTACATCACGGTCATCCAGACGTACACGAGCGTTTTGGGGATCATTAGCATACCGCGCTTGGGGTGGCGGCCATCGTCTAGTGCGACGGGCAGGTAGAACGCGAAGCTTAGCAGGATCGCGAGGGGCATTGGCTTTAATGGGTTGAGAGACGCGCTCCGCTGGGCGAGGAAAGCGGCGGCAAGCAGCGCGCCCATCATGGCGAACGGGAGGTTTCGATAGAGAGGAAATCGACCGGAAGGCGCGCCTGACAACCAATGGTTCCCAGGAAACGCGAGCAGCAGGAGCCGGATCACTGCCAAGATGATGAAAACGATCCAGCCTGTCATCCATACAGCCGCAGCGTTGTCAAGCGAATAGGAGTAAACTCGGGCAAATCCGTACGCAACCATCACATAGTATAGCGTCATCGTGACGGACGCCGCGAGCCTGCCCGCACCCTTTGCCCGCACCAGCGCGGCGGAAGACGGATGGGCGAAAGCGAACATACGGGGGATTAAGTGGCACGCGTCCCCGACGAAAAGCGTCAGAGTGGCCGCGCCGAAGATCCATCGCGCGCTATTATGCCCCGACCTAAGCAGCAGGCAGGACGCGATCAGCGCGAACATGAGATACGCGCTATCAAAGATTGTCTCAAACACGCGTACGTGGCGCATATTCACACGCCCCCCTTCTCTCGCCGCGTACTCGCGGCAGGCGATGTTCATCGAGGTGTACAACGACACAATCTCACACCCGGCGCGTTACTTCAGTTGCGTTAACTCTGCCTTCCGGGACAGTTCGTATTCACGATCGCACGCCAGACGTTTGGGATTTGCCGGAAACCAGCCCTTGCGGACACGCTCGGTTTGCTTCTTTAGTTCGCCGATGGTCCACAGGCACGTGAAGCCAAAGATAGCCAGCGCGGCTGAAGCGACGGTATGCCTGACCCACAACGAGACGGCGGCTGCGGCTATACCTACCACAAGGAATATGGGCCATATCCTCTCGGAAAAATGATACTCGCCCTTAACGGTAATACCGTGAAACAACCCGATAACACAAAACACGATCGCCCCGATGATAATCCCTTCCCAACTCACCCGCACGCCCTCCTTGCCCGATTCATACATTCCTGCATTCGCTTCTAGCCAAAATAGGATCCTTTTCATTGGCAACATTATCATACCCCGTGTGATGGGCGTTGAAACAGAATTTCAGAAATTTGGTGATTTAAGTGCGATTGGTTATAGTGGGATTCCACCAGGGAGTTGAATAGGACGATGGTACGGCGCTGTTCGATTTGCGGATCTAATGCGCTTTAAGTTTGTGGCGCCCCGCCACTATGGTGTGAGTTGTCAACTTTTTTATAGCGTTTTTACGGGCGGGGCACTTTGTGGTTCTTCGTTCCAAACCCGGGGGAGGTCGGGAGGGGGACGTGAGTTGAGCGTAGCGAGGGCGCGCAGCGCACTTCCCGAAGGCGCGGATGCGCCGCGCTATCCGCCCTTTCGAAACTTGACCAGGCTTCGCCTGGACCATCGTGACACACATTCCATCGGCTTCGGTCATCCGGTTGTACCTGGATAGTCTGTTCCGGAGCGCAACCCGTTCCCCTTCCTATGTCACCCCCGTAAGGGTGGAGATGTCGCCGAGAGAACCCCCTCTGCCGCTGCGGCGGCATCTCCCCCTAAGGGGGCGATGAGGGTTGTCGGCTGCCACGAAGCTTACAAACCTTGTGACCCACGCCGTAAACGACAACCCTCATCGCCCCCCTAGGGGGAGATGTCGCCGCAGCGACAGAGGGGGTTCCTCCGTCGCCATAGACGCTGCAACAACAAAGGGCGCTCCCTCATGCAGTGGAACACCCCTTTGTTGAACCCAGTGTTATAACCTGCGCCTATACCTGAAAATTAGGCAGATACATGCCCATGTCTTTAAGAACCGTCTGAATCTGACGCACATCAACCGTTCGCGGCGTTAAACCATCCTTCACGCACAGCGCGGCTGATACCCCCGCCGCCTGGCCAGTCAGATAGCAGCCGGGCATAACGCGGATAGAAGACTGCATCGGTCGATCCGTACTCACGCAGCGTCCCGCGACCAGCAGGTTATCTATCTTTTGAGGCACCAGCACCCGATACGGCACGCCGTAACTCTGGCCTTTCTGATATCGGTAGCCATGATGGCCCTTCATGAATTGTTCATGACTCTTATCCGAGTTATCGCTGGCGTGGATGTCTACTGGGTACGCGAAGCGACCAATCTCATCCTCGAATACCGCCTGATTC
This sequence comes from Oscillospiraceae bacterium, assembly GCA_031266295.1. GTDB lineage: Bacteria > Bacillota > Clostridia > Christensenellales > Aristaeellaceae > BNUH01. The sequence continues at coordinate 5,521 of JAISBH010000123.1, forward strand.
AAAAAGTCGTCCAGAACAAGCTGGTACTCGCCGCGAATGCGACGCGATTCACGTATGCCTAGCATTGCTCCAGACACAACCATCTCCATGCTCTCAAAACGCGGCAGGTACTTATGGTAGTACTCTTCATACTGGTCGTACAGCTTGCGCGTATACAGCAGTCCGTCGGTCAGCGATCGTTCGTCCGTGCCGTCAACATCGTAGACATGGCCGACATTGCTGCCCGCCACACGGTCGGATATCTTCCACATGCCGGGCAGATGCCTGTCAAGCTTCTTGAACACGCCCGCGTTGTAAGCCTCCTCGATACGCGAGCCGTCCACGATTGCCTCGCGGCTCCAGTCAACGTTGGTCCACAGCGCACACAGCGTACCGGCCATCATGCGGCCTTGGTCGTCGCCTTTGTCATATGGTACGCCCGACCACGCCGCCAAGTCGCCGTCGCCGGTTCCATCGATGTAGACCTTCGCGCGCACAGCGAACACGCCGCTCTTGGCGGCCAGCACGCAGTGCGAGATTCGATCGCCGTCCATTACCACGTCAACCAGCTTAGTGTGCAGCGCAAACTTCGCTCCGGACTCAACGAGCAAGTCGTCGTACACTCGCTTGAGCGATTCCACCTTTATGGAGAGCGTCTTGCTGGCGGCGTACTCAGGGCCGCCATACTGCCAGAGGCGCTCAAGGATCTCCTGGCCCAGTGCGGCCGCCAGGAAGTTTTCACCGTCGCCGAACTGCATGTAAGCGGGCACCAAACCGGACGTACCTAGGCCGCCAAAGCAAGCCTGCTCCTCAGCGAGGAATACGCTGGCTCCGTTACGGGCCGCCGCAATCGCGGCCGCGCATCCTGCAGGCCCGCCGCCCGCCACAAATACATCCACGTCATGCCGAACCGGGAGTTCCTTATTATAGATAATACTCATATTCCGCTCATGAGGGGAGACGGAAACGCCTCCCCTAGTCCTCCATAATTAGTCGCCTGTTATTCCTGAGTCGCAACCCACCCGTTCACCTCGTCGAGCATCTCCTGGCCGCCTTCGGCGAGGAACTCCGCCCACACAAGGTCATACTCATCGATGGAGCGTGTTCCCGCGATGCACTCGATGACGTAGTCGTTCATCAGCGTATTCATCGCGGCAATGTTCTTTGACACAGCTTCCAGCGGCGGGGCGAACGCTATCGAGCTGTCGACCCACTTTTCCTGCGGGAATTCCATGGTCTTCATCGTGCATGCATACTGAACCGGCCCCTTGCGCACGCGGGCCATCCACAGCGTCGTGAAGGATTCGGGGCTGTTTACTATGTTGTAATAGTGGCCGTTGAACCACGGCGTGAAGCCCGGAAGACGCGCTTCATCCAGGATCGGCCAGTACTCCATCTCTCCGTCGCCATCAGTATCCAGGAATTCCCACTGCTCTCCCTCTACGCCGAGGAACGATTCTTGGAACACTGCAAAGTCAGAGCGGATGTTCAGGTAGTCGATGACCTTATCCACCTGCTTGGATGTGACGGGTATGACGCCGTACATGGTGACGCCGCCGTTGGACGCGAGCCGTCCAAACCCATCGTCGTCAACCGTCGCTACGAGATAATCCAGCGTTTGCCCCTTTGAATCCATCAGTGAGGCTTCCAAAGGCGTGGATTCCGTCCATCCGACCTGACGAGACGCAGCCTGACCGGACGCCAGCTTCGTCTGCGTTATTTCGCCCTTGTTCATCGGCCACTCGGGATCGATCAGACTTTCCTCATACAGATCGTGCATGAACGAGATGTAGTCCTTCGCGTTCGTGTGACCCCAGCGGTACACGATCGATCCATCTAAGTCGGGCTGCCAGTCATGGTTGACTATGCCGAACGCGGACGCGATGACGTCGACGAACGCGCCTTGTCCGGTCAGCGGGTACTGCGCGCCGTTGGCCTTCAGCTTGCGCAGCAGATCGACGAACTCGTTCAGCGTCACCTGACGGCCGCCTTCGTGCCCCTCGATCGTGAAGCCGATTTCCTCGAACATCTGCACGTTGATAGCGATGCTCGCCGACACATAATGCGCGTCAAACTGTGGAATACCCAGTATCTTACCGTCGATAGCGGCGGTATTCCACATATCGTCCGACATAATCGCCTTCAGGCTCGGCGCTTGCGGCAGGTATGGGGCGAGGTCGACGAACGCGCCGCGGCTTGCTAGGTCGACGAATTCGTTCTTACCCAGCCTGATGATATCGTATTCCACGCCGGAGGCGAGGTCGAGATTCAGTTTCTCTGCGAAGCCTTCCGCGGGCAGCGTATAGTAGGTCACTTTATATCCGGTTAGTTCCTCCAGTTTCCGCGCCGGGGGTTCATCGTTCGGGTCGGTGGGGGTGCTGGTCATCAGGTACTTCAGCTCGCCCTTCCACTGGACGGTTTCGGAGCTGGCTGGCAGTATGGCGGCCAGGCTGATCACCATCAGCACAGCCGTCAGCAACGACACGATGCGTTTCATTGAGAATCCTCCTTGTTTTTTGTTTATCCCGTCGGGCATCCGCCCGGCATGATCAACCCTTAACGGAACCGACCACAATGCCGGTGACAAAGTATTTCTGCAGGAATGGATACACCATCAATATCGGCAGTGTGGACAGAACGATCGCGGCGGAGCGCACGGTCTCAGGCGTCAGGTTCATTACCTCGTCCGCACTGATTGCGCCGGTGTTTGCGTCCAAGCCTTGATCCATTATACGCAGCGCGTTGTTTATCATGTCGTATAGATATAGCTGCAGCGGACGGCGGCTGAGCGTAGAGATATACAGCCGCGCGGTGAAGTAGTCGTTCCAATACGCGACGGCGTAGAATAGCGTGATAGTCGCCAGCATGGGCAGCGATATGGGCAGCACTATCTGGAACAGCGTGCGCAGGTTGTTGGCGCCGTCGATGCGCGCGGCCTCTTCCAGGCTTTCGGGCAGCGACTCGAAATAATTCTTTATCAAGAACATATTATAAACGTTGACTAATCCCGGCAGTATCAGCGAGAACAGCGTATCCATCATGCCCAACGTGCGGTACAGCATGTAGTTCGGCACTATGCCGCCGTTGAACAGCATAATGAATACCCAAAGATACAGCACGCCCCGCCGCCCCCTAAATCCCGGATGAGACAAAGGGAACGCGGTCATCGCGGTTAAGACCACCGCGCCCAGCGCACCCGTCACCGTGATTATGCCGGATACCCGCAGCGCGTTAAAGAACGATGATCCCTTCAACACCCAGCGATAGGTCTCAAGCGTGGGCGACAGCGGCCAGAACGTCACCCTACCGGAGATAACCGGCGCTTCGCCCGAGAATGACTTCGCGATAAGGTTGACGAACGGCAGCAGCGTCGTCAGCGCAAACAGAATCATCACAAGGTATTTCAGACATTCGACAATATAAAACCCCGCCGCTCTTTTCTCAACCATCGCTTCGTCTCCTTACCAGATGCTCTTGCCCAACGTCTTGCGGCTGATCATGTTGGTGCTGATGACAAGCACGAACGCGACGGCGGAATTGAACAATCCTACCGCCGTCCCCAGGCTGAAGTCCATCTTGCCCAACCCGATGCGGTATACGTAGGTCTGGATGATATCAGATACCTTATATACCGTGGCGTTGTACATAACCAGTATCTGACTGAACCCCGCGTCCATCACGGAGCCGACGCGCATGATAAGCATCAGAATAATCGTGGATAGAATACAGGGCAGCGTGATATACAGCAGCTGCTGCATCTTGCGCGCGCCGTCGATGACAGCCGCTTCATATAGTTCCTGATCCACACCGGCCAGCGCGGCCAGGTTTACGATTGTGCTCCAGCCGATCTCCTTCCAGCCGTCAGTGAATATCAGCAGCCATCGGAATATCTTCTGATCCATAAAAAACTTGACCGGCTCTGAGAACAAACCGGAGCGCAGCAGAGCGGTGTTTATTAATCCTCCGCTAGAGAGAATCTGCATGAATATGCCGGACACGACGACCCATGAAAAGAAGTGGGGTATATAGACGATCGTCTGCACTACCCGCTTGAATTTTACGCTTCTTAACGAATGGATGATCAGCGCGAATAATATGGGCAGCGGGAATAGCACGACGATTTTCATAAAGCTGATCGTGAACGTATTGCTAAGCGCTTGCCTGAAGTCCGCTTTTCTGAATACGCGGGTAAAATTCTCAATCCCCACGAACTTGCTGGCCAGTATGGCCTTGATGGGGTTGCTGCCCGCGAACATGTTGTAATCGACAAACGCGATAGATATACCCAGCAGCGGCAGCAGTCTGAACATCAGCGCGTATAGCAGTCCCGGTATCAGCAATAGGTACATGTCATAGTTGCGCCGAAAATAAGCGCGGAACCCCGATTTCCGCAATATGGGCGGCGTATATGCGCTCTGTGTCATGCAAATCCTCCATTCATCCAAAAACCGAAACTACCTTTAATAGTATACAGGATAATTATTTAAATCGCAAGCGCAAATTTCATCTGTTTATACAAAAGTGGTGCGGAATATAAATCTCCATGAGTGGGATCCGCGTATGAAATGAGAGCCTAAAGGCGGGACGGGCATCCCGTTATCCCGCAGGGTGAGACGCGTCCCGGCGGCGGTAGGGCTGCCCCGTCAAAAACTCAATACGAATACATGTCTATATCATGTCGGCAGGTATAATTATTTCGCACCTCCCGTCAAAAATAAATCCGCGCGCACATCCGATCTGTTACAAATAGCTGTTGACAAATTCATAATTCCGTAATATACTAACCCCATCAGAGAGTGGTTGCTCTCGCGACTAAGTAAGCCAGCCTGTGCGGCTGATAGCGAGCGGCAGGAGGAGAATGGATATGCTGCAAACTGGAATCAAGAGGGGAAGACTGTTGGGGATAGCGGCACTTGCGCTGACGCTGTGCCTAGTCGCGTTTACGGCGCTGGCGAGCAGCGCCACGGAGTACTACATGGCCAACTCCGTGTACATGTATTCCGCGTCGGATACATCGTCGGGGCAGATTACCCAGCTGGCGGTAGGCCAGGCCGTTAGGATGCTGGGTTACGGCAACGGCAGCGACGGCAACACCTGGCACTACATTGAGGTCATATCCACTGGACAGAAAGGTTATATCCTGTCCGGGAATATCTCGGCCGAGAATCCCGTGCCCACTCAGGGGAACACCGCCGCTAGCGGCCAGCTGGTCGTGACCAGCAGCGCCGCCGCGCCGCTTAAGACCTTGCCCCTTGCCAGCTCGGCGGCTGTCGCGACCGCGTCCAACGGCACGGTGCTGACCATGATAGGCACTACCAAGGGCATGAACGGCGAAACGTGGTACTATGTGTCGTACGCCGGACAGAGATTGTATATAGAGGGAGCGAACGTGCAGAGTTACGTTCCGCCGACATCCGGTACGAGCAGCGGGGTTCCGGCCGCGCCGGGAAACGGATCGACGGCTACGGCGGGGTACCGCTACGCAGTCACCGCGACGCGGTATGTGAATATGCGCAGCGCTCCGTCAACGTCGGCCAGCGTGGTGGCGCAGGTGCCGGCGGCTGAGATAGTCGTTGAACAGATGTCCGTTATAGGCTCGGACGGTAAGACATGGCGGTATGTGTCCTGGGGAAGCAGGGTAGGATACATGCGCTCTGATTACCTGACCGTGCTGGGCGGCGGCAGCTCGTACACCCCGGTTCCGGCGGCGCCTACGCCGACTCCTCCTCCGAAGGCAGGGTATTCTGATTTCGTAATAACATACGCGGCTACTACGCTGAAGAAAGACCCCAGCAGTACGACCACTCTGTTGACGATGCCTGCCGGCGTTGCGTTAAGGCCGGTCAGCACATACACCGACGACGACAATGTCGTATGGTACCAGGTCATATACTCCACAGCGGGCAACGACCAGGTGGGCTATGTACAGCGCTCATGGGTATTGGACAACCCGACATGGGAGCAGTTGATCAACGCCGGGGCCGTGACGCCGTCGCCCTCGCCGACTCGCGAAGGCGCATATACCGCCGACGGTTATCTGATCACAGTGAAGGCGGGCGTCATAGTCTACGGATCGGCGTCGTTGAAGGATAAGGGCAACGGCAAC
>JAISBH010000255.1 GCA_031266295.1 Oscillospiraceae bacterium
CCGACAACCCTCATCGCCCCCCGTAGGGGGAGATGTCGCCGCAGCGACAGAGGGGGGGGCTCCCGTCGCCGCAGCGACAAGGAGACTCCCCCACATCTTTACCCTAGCTCCCCGCGTTAGCCAGCCTCTTGTAATTTCCCCGCCGTTCCGCTGCATCATTCTCCGCCTGCTTGAACAGCGCCTCCGCCGTATCCGGGAACATCTTCAGTAGCGTCTGATATCTTATCTCACTGCGGATGAAGTCCTGATAACTCGCCGTCGGATCCTTTGAATCCAGACTCATCGGATTCTTACCCTCTTCATTCAGCGCCGGGTTGTACCTGTACAGCGGCCAGTATCCCGCCTCAACCGCCTTCTTCCCCTCCGCCTGAGTCTGCCTCATGTTGATGCCGTGGTTGATGCACGGCGCATACGCTATGATCAGCGACGGCCCCTTGTACGCCTCCGCCTCCGTCACCGCCTTGAGCAGCTGCGCGGGGTTCGCGCCCATGCTCACCGACGCCACATACACATAGCCGTAACTCATCGCCATCAACCCTAGATCCTTCTTCTTCGTGCGTTTGCCTGCCGCCGCGAACTTCGCCACCGACCCTGTCGGCGTAGACTTGGACGCTTGCCCGCCCGTGTTCGAATACACCTCCGTATCCAACACCAGCACGTTCACATCCTCGCCCTGCGCGAGCACGTGATCCAGCCCGCCGTACCCTATGTCGTACGCCCATCCGTCGCCGCCGATGATCCATATGGACTTCTTGACCAGCAGATCCTTATCCTTGAGTATCTCCTTTTCGAACGGATCGGCGTCGCACCCGCAATCCGCGCAGCTCTCCAGCATCTTGACCAGCTCGGCCGCCGCTTCCTTCGACCCATCCGCGTCGTCCTTCTGTTCCAGCCACTTCTCGCACGCCGCCACACCCTCCGGCCATCCGCTGAACGCCGGGTTCACCTTAAGCGACTCTATCTTACCGGCCAGCTTCGCCCTTCGCTGCGTCATCGCCAGGTTCATTCCGTAGCCGAACTCTGCGTTGTCCTCGAACAGACTGTTCGCCCATGCGGGACCCTGTCCCTTTTCGTTAACCGTATACGGGCACGTCGGCGCGCTCCCGCCGTATATCGACGAGCAGCCCGTCGCATTCGCGATCAGCATCCTGTCGCCGTACAGCTGTGTAATCAGCTTGACATACGGCGTCTCACCGCATCCCGCGCACGCGCCGGAGAACTCAAACAGCGGCTGCAGAACCTGGCTGCCCTTGACCGTCGCCTTGTTCACGTTGATATCAGGCTTGGGCAGCGTCGTCGCCTTGTCCCACATCGGCTGTTGCGCCAGCTGGGTGTCCAGCGGCTTCATAACCAGCGCCTTCTGTTTGGCCGGGCAGACCTCTACGCAGTTGCCGCAGCCCGTGCAATCCAGCGGACTAACCTGTATGCGCGTCTGATATCCCGCGTATTCCTTGCCGATCGCGTTCTTCGTCTCGAATCCCTTGGGCATATCCTTGAGATCCTCCGGCTTTGCCAGCACGGGACGGATACACGCGTGCGGGCATACCAGCGAACATATATTACACTGGATGCAGCTGCCGATCTGCCATTCAGGCACAGTCACCGCTACGCCGCGCTTCTCATATCGAGTCGTCCCTGTGGGCACCACGCCCGCCGGATCAAACTTGGATACGGGCAGGGAGTCTCCCTCCTGAGCCAGTATCGGCGCGATTACGTCGTCAAAGTATGGCGTGGCGTCGATATGCTGAGACAGCGCGCCCGTCTCGGCGTTCGCCCAGCTCTCGGGGATTGGCACTTCGTTCAGGCCGCTGATAGCGATATCGATGGCCGCGTTGTTCATCGCGACGATCTTGTCGCCCTTCTTGCCGTACGATTTCTTGACGGCTTCCTTCATATAACGGTCGGCTTCTTCGTACGCGATCACGTTCGCCAGCTTGAAGAACGCCGCCTGCATCGTTGTGTTGATGCGTCCGCCCATGCCTACCTCGGCGGCCAGCTTGATCGCGTCGATCGTGTACAGCTTGGCTTTTTTAGACGCCAGCAGACGCTTCATCTTAGCGGGCAGCTGGGTTTCCAGTTCTTCCGCCGACCATGGGCAATTCAGCAGGAACGTGCCGCCTTCCTTGAGGCTGGTGACCATATCGTAGCGCGTAACGTACGACGGCTGGTGGCACGCGATGAAGTCCGCCGCGTCGATCAGGTACGTAGACTGAATGGGCTTCTTGCCGAAGCGCAGGTGGCTTACCGTTATGCCGCCCGACTTTTTCGAGTCGTAGGCGAAGTAGCCCTGCGCGTATAGGTCGGTGTGGTCGCCTATGATCTTGATGGAGTTCTTGTTCGCACCTACCGTGCCATCCGATCCCAGACCGTAGAACTTGCACGCGATCGTGCCTTCAGGCGCGGCGTTTATCTGGGCGCCGATGGGCAGGGACGTCTCGGTAACGTCGTCTACGATGCCTACGGTGAAGTGGTTCTTCGGCGTATCGCTGGATAGGTTGTCATACACGGTCTTGGCGAACGTCGGCGTGAATTCCTTGGAGCCGAGTCCGTAACGCCCGCCGACCACCTTAACGTCCGTCTTGCCGTATTCCAGCAGCGCGGAACACACGTCGGTATACAGCGGCTCGCCGAGGGAGCCTGGCTCCTTTGTGCGGTCGAGCACCGCGAGTTTCTTGCACGACGCCGGGATAGCGTCCAGCAGCGCCGACGCCGGGAACGGACGATACAGGCGAACCTTTATCAATCCGACCTTCTCGCCTCGTGATACCAGCAGGTTGACGGTCTCCTCCAAGGCTTCCGCGCCCGAACCCATCGCTATCACTACGCGTTCCGCGTCCGGCGCGCCGACATAGTCGAACAGCTTGTACTTGCGCCCCGTCAGCTTGCCTATGTCCTCGAACACCTTCTCCACGATCGCGGGCACGGCCAGGTAGTAGCGGTTCGCGGCTTCGCGGCCTTGGAAGTATATGTCGGGGTTCTGCGCGGTACCCTGCTGATGGGGATGATCCGGGTTCATTGCCCGCGCGCGGAACTCTTCAACCTTGTCCTCAGGCAGCAGCGTGCGCATTTCTTCATAGTCGATGCCCTCGATCTTTTGCACCTCATGGCTCGTGCGGAATCCGTCAAAGAAGTGCAGGAACGGCACGGAGGACTTAAGCGTGGATATATGCGAAACCAGCGCCATATCCATCGCTTCCTGGACGCTGCCCGAGGCCAGCATAGCGAAACCGGTCTGGCGGCACGCCATTACGTCGCTGTGATCGCCGAATATAGACAGAGCGTGCGCGGCCAGCGCGCGTGCGCTGACGTGGAACACGCTGGGCAGCAGCTCGCCCGAAATCTTGTACATGTTGGGGATCATCAGCAGCAGACCCTGCGAAGCCGTGAACGTGGTGGTCAGCGCGCCTGCCGCGAGGGAGCCGTGCACCGCTCCGGCCGCGCCGGCCTCACTTTGCATCTCGGCCACCCGGACCGTTTGACCGAACAGATTCTGGCGATTCTGTGCGGCCCATTCATCGGCGGATTCCGCCATCGGTGAGGAAGGTGTGATCGGATAAATAGACGCCACATCACTGAACGCATACGCGACGTGGCTGACGGCGGTGTTCCCGTCGACGGTCATTTTTGTGGCCATGGGTTCCTCCTTAAGTGAGAGTTTTACACAAACATCAAGGGGCTAGTTACCCCCTAACTCAATAGTATAAATAGGTTGACAGTATATGTCAAGGCGCGTGGCAGGGCAAGACCAGGGTAATATCACGCCGCGCCTCGCATATCCTGTCCGTACATAAGCAGCGTGAATGGGGGGATACTCGTGCCTATGGGCAGCATTCCGTATTTGGGGAGCATGATGAGAGGGCCTCAGGTTTTGAGGAGAACAGTCAAACTATATTTCTATCGATATCCTAACGCGGGCGATATGTTCGCGCCGTGGATGATGAGCCTGATGTTCAACGTGAAGGCGCTCTGGGGTACGCAAGGCGAATCCGATATCGTCGCGGTAGGCAGCATATTGGATCATTACTCAACCGCGCGAAAGCATCCTAAGATCCGGGAGGAGCCACTGTACGTCTGGGGTTCGGGTTATCTGCGTACCGAGCCGTATATAGTGCCGATGATAAGGCCGCTGAATGTGCTTGCGCTGCGCGGGCCACGTACTAAGGAACGTGTAGAGGCGACTGTTGGGCACGCTGTTGATTGTCCGCTGGCCGATCCTGGACTGCTGGCCTCGCGGCTGCCGGGGCTGCCTGATGTGCGTCAGGACATTGAGCTGGGAATCATCCCGCACTACCTTGAAAAAAACGATCGCTTCTTCATAGGCTTTGAATCGCGCAACCCGCGTTCGATGGTGCTGGATATCCAGATGGATCCCCGGCACTTCCTAGAACAGCTGCGACGGTGCAAGACCGTGCTATCCACCAGCCTGCATGGCGCGGTGTTCGCTGACGCGTTCAATATTCCCAATCGCTGGTGTGTTCTGAACAGCCGCGAGACGTGGTGGGACAACAAGTTCTACGACTATTACGGATCGTTCGGCCTGGACATGAAACCGATCAATCTAGACGAGGATCCGCTGCCTACACCCGATGAGATCAGGGCGTCGTACCAGATCGACCGCGACGACGTGGAGCGTAAGCAGGACGCGCTGATTGAGTGCTTTCCTTATAAGTACGGACAGTAGGCGGGGCAGGGCACTTCTTACGGACAGTAGGCGGGGCAGGGCACTTCTTACGGACAGTAGGCGGGGCAGGGCACTTCTTACGGACAATAGGCGAGGGAGCATTTCTGTCGCTGCGGCGACGGAGAACCC
>JAISBH010000268.1 GCA_031266295.1 Oscillospiraceae bacterium
CCGCCTATCGCGCGAACGCGGCCGCGTACCTGGGACAGCTGGACGAGTTGGACGCCGCATTCAAGGACGTCGTGGACGGTGCGGCGCGCAAGACCATCGTATTCGGCGACCGCTTCCCATTCCGCTATCTGGCGATGGACTATAATCTCTCATACTTCGCAGCGTTCAGCGGATGCTCAACCGAAACGGAGGCAAGCGCCGCGACCATCGCGTTCTTAATCAACAAGGTGAGGGATGAAGGAATCCCGGTCGTGTTCATCATTGAGCTGTCAAACGGCAAGATAGCAGACGCGATCTGCGAGAGCACCGGAGCGGTAAAACTGGAGCTGCACTCCGTGCACAACCTGACCAAGACAGACTTTGAGAATGGCGTCACATACCTGGAACTGATGCGGCGCAATGTGGATCAGCTGCGGCAGGCGCTGAAATAAGCGCAGCACCGGAACAACACACGGGCGGATCGTTCAAATTGAACGGTCTGCCCGTCGGCGCACTATAATCTATATGACAGGAAGCGGTAAAAAACGAGTTGAAGGAGGGTTTGCATTGAAACGTTACCGTTATTCAGAATGCGCGCTGGCGATTGTGTTCTCATTCATGTTATTGTTTGGCTGTCTGTTCGCGCCGAGTATCGGAGCCGCATCGGAACCCGCGTTCCCATCGCTGCTTGATCAGATAAACGCGGCAAGCTCCCTTTCGCCGCAAATTTCCCCGGAAGAAGAGACACACCGCTATGGAAAGACAAACAACAAAGGCGTCAACATACGCAGCAAACCCGATGCAAAGGGTGTTGTAGTGGCGAAGGCGCCCATAACGGGCACTATAGTGGAGATATTGGATGAAACGACGAGTGCGGGGAGCGTTGGCTGGCTAAAGGTGCTGCTGAACGGTCAAGCAGGGTTTGTACGCGCGGATTTGCTGGATGAAATGACCCAGGAGGAATATGATCAGGCAATGGAAGTGATTCGGCAGCAAGCAGCGGCCAAGGCCAAAGCCGCGAGGAGTCATTTATCCGCTCCGGTTTCCGCGAATAATATGGCGCAGGGCGTGACGCACGTCTATCCCCCGAGTATGCAGGTATGGGTAACATCAAACGGGATATATCACGGCATTTTGGATTGCGCTATCAGCGTGGGGCTGGATTACTACGCGAGCACGCTTGCCAGCGCCCAAGCGGCGGGCTTTACGGCGTGCTCGTATTGCTGGTGCCTGGACTGCTTGTTTCCGGGCGAATGATGGGGAGATGTTAGGGTCGGTTACAGTGCGGCTCGCAAGGCGCGTTACTTCGTTCTTTCTCTCCCTACGGCTGAGACGTCGTTTCCGGCGAGAGACGAAGGCTGCGCGCCGCAATTCTCGCCGTGCGAACAATTCGCGCAGCCGCACCCGCAGCTTGCGCTTCCACCCTTACGTTTGCTGCGAATCATGGACGCTATGATCGCCCCAACGCCTGCCGTGAGTAATACGCCTATCGCGATTGTGCCCAGGTACTCCGAAATGAATCGAGACATTCAATCACCCCCATCTCTACATGCGAACAGCGACCGTCTTGTGCGCGCCGTCAGTATACCCGCGCCGCAGCAGCATATAGAGGAATCCTGCCGCCAACGCGACCGCGACGATCGTTCCGGCCCCGAAATGTCCGCCGAACAACCTGCCGAACTGATATATTATCATAGACACTACATAGGCGAACCCGCATTGATACCCGATCGCAATCCAGAACCATCTCGTGTTGTTCATCTCGCGTCTGATCGCACCCATAGCGGCGAAGCACGGCGCGCACAACAGGTTGAACACCAGGAATGAGTACGCGGCCAGCGCGGTGAAATTCGCCGCGAGTTGGCTCCAGATCTCGGCTCCGTCTTCCGCGACCTCCGCGAAGTTATATAGGATGCCGAACGTGCCGACCACATTCTCCTTGGCGACCAGCCCAGTTATGGCCGCGACGGCTGCCTTCCAATCACCCCATCCCAGCGGCGCGAATATGGGCGCGATGAACCCTCCCATCCTCGCCAATATGCTGTCAGACATATCAACCATGCCAAAGCCGCCGTCTACCCAGCCGAACGAGGATGCGAACCAGACGAATATAGTCGCCAGCAGTATGATCGTACCGGCCTTCTTAATGAATGACCAGCCGCGTTCCCACATGCTGCGCAGTATGTTACTCACCGTGGGCATGTGATATGTAGGCAGTTCCATCACGAACGGAGAGACGTCGCCTGCGAACAGTCTCGTCTTCTTCAGTATTATACCGGAGCAGATGATCGCCGCCATGCCGATGAAGTACGCACTGGGCGAGACCCAAGCCGCCCCGCCGAACACCGCGCCCGCGATCAGAGCGATTATGGGCAGCTTCGCGCCGCATGGGATGAACGTAGTGGTCATGATAGTCATCTTGCGATCGCGGTCGGATTCAATCGTGCGCGAGGCCATGATCCCCGGCACGCCGCAGCCGGTTCCAATAAGGATAGGTATGAATGACTTGCCCGACAGACCAAATCGCCTGAATATGCGATCCATGATGAACGCGATGCGCGCCATGTACCCGCACGCCTCCAGGAACGCGAGGAATATGAACAGGATCAGCATTTGAGGCACGAACCCTAGCACCGCCCCGACGCCCGCGACGATACCGTCAAGTATCAGCCCCTGCAGCCAATCCGCACAGTTGATTGCGTCGAGGAATTGGCCAATCAGCACGGGCACGCCTGGTATCCACACGCCGTAGTCAGCGGGATCAGGCTCGGCGATATCCAGGCCAGTCTCCTCGTTCTCCGTAGGAGACGCTTCGATTTTCGCTTGTTCGGCATCATACGCTTCGACGGCTTCCTCATACTCCGCCGCGCCGATGATATGAAACCCCTCGCCGAACAGCCCGTCGTTCGTCCAGTCAGTCACCAATGTGCCGACACTCGTCACGGACACATAGTAGACGATGAACATCACCAGCGCGAATATGGGCAGAGCGGCCCAACGGTTAGTTACCACCCTGTCTATCTTGTCGGACGCGCTGAGCGCACCCTTGTTCTTTACCTTGAGGCAACCCTTAATGATCGAATCGATGTAGGCGTAGCGCTCGGCGGTGATGATGCTCTCCGCGTCGTCGTCCAGTTCCTGCTCGCAGCGCTTGATGTCCTCGTCGATATGCGCGCTTTGTTCGGGCGTTAGCTTCAGTTTCTCGGCGATTTTTCCATCGCGTTCGAACAGCTTGATAGCGAAGAAGCGCTGCTGTTCTTGCGGCAGATGGTGCAGCACGGCCTCCTCAATGTGCGCCAGAGTGTGCTCAACGCTGCCGGAAAACTTGTGCATCGGTATGGTCTTCGGCCCGGAAGCCGCCTGAATAGCCGCGTCTGCGGCCTCGCTGACGCCCGTACCCTTCAGTGCGGATATCTCAACGACCTTGCAGCCCAGTTCCTTCGACAGCTGCTGAGTATTAATCCGGTCGCCGGACTTCACCACCGCGTCCATCATGTTTATGGCGACCACGACCGGGATGCCCATCTCCGTCAGTTGAGTGGTCAGGAACAGATTGCGCTCCAGGTTGGTGCCGTCCACGATATTGAGAATGGCGTTGGGGCGCTCGTCGATCAGATAGTTGCGAGCGACTACCTCCTCCAAGGTGTACGGTGACAGCGAGTAAATGCCCGGCAGATCGGTAACGGTGACGTCCTTGTGACCGCGGAGCTTGCCCTCCTTCTTCTCAACTGTTACGCCGGGCCAGTTCCCGACGAATTGATTCGACCCTGTCAACGCGTTGAAGAGCGTCGTCTTGCCGCTGTTCGGGTTACCGGCCAGCGCGATCGTGATTGGCATGGAGTTTCCCCCTATTAATATCAAATGCTCGTCAGACGGGGTGTACATCTATCAGTTCCGCGTCGCTCTTGCGTAGTGATAGCTCATACCCACGCACGGTAATCTCCACGGGATCACCCAGCGGCGCGACCTTGCGGACGTGTATATCCACACCCTTGGTGACGCCCATCTCCATAATGCGGCGCTTCGTCGGACCCGCGCCGTTGATCTTCGCAACGGTAACGGAGTCGCCTGGCTTGATTTCCCTCAACGTCAGCATGAGTCTCTCCCTCCACACGATGCCGCAGTATTATACAATGATCTTCAAAGCCATTTCACGACTGATGGCGATCCGAGATTCCTTCACGCTTACGATAACGTTTCCGTTTATCTCGGTGATAACGCGGATGCGCGTGCCCGGCACAAATCCTAGATTCTCCAGGAACTGCCGCGTTTCAGCCTTCCCGCCAACCTTCTTGATGGAGTTCTCCTCGCCTGTCTTAGCAAGCGTCAACGGCATCATGGTCACCATCCATTTGCAGACATAATAGATTAGCTCCAACTAACCCATTGTATTTTACACTAACAGAAGCGGCTTGTCAATCGACAGGCCGCATATTTGTCCGATTAAGGCATTAATTTATCCGATATGTTCCGATACTCCATAGAAGCAAAGCCATCAAGCTCCTCGGGTCAATATCTCCCGCAGCGCGCTGCAACTGCCGCGATGTGACTGCACAAGTTCTATGCCATCCGCTACCGCCTTTCTGCGGACGATGTCCGTCATCTCATGCGAAACGGGATTGGTTATCAGGATTATCAAATCCGGATTCCCTATTACGCAGTGCATGTTCGCCTTGGGCTGGGTGAATACTTTCGCCTCGCAGCCACATTCCGTACAGATATCCTTGTATCGACAGACCAATCGGTCATATCCTCCAATTATGACTACGCTTCTCTCCATGTTCATTCCTTTCAACATGAATGGGATAGAAACGGGGCGCAAGGAACGTTCCCTCGCCCCGTTTTTAACTATCTTGACTATTCAGTACAGCCTATTCGGATTCGGACACCCGGTTAAAGAGCGCGGTCGCGCCATACTCGACAGCGCCGTCCGGCAGGATTGCCAAGACCTCCGTCGCCTCGATCGTCTGGTCGTCCAGAACGGTGAAGGAGAACATCTCGTACGCTGTCTCCCAGGGCGAATAGGTGACCAGGTAGTTATCTGATACGAAGTATCGCGCTTCGGGGAAAACCATATCTGGTTTCAGCGTGAACAGTCCGGTACCGTCGTCTTTGTATTCCATGAGAACGGAAAATAGCTCGTCCGGGTTTTCGTCGTTCGGAAGTTCAGCTTCCCACAGCCCCACGAACGGGTTGTCGAGCTTGAAGGGCAGATCCTCGGACGGCGGTTCGGAGCCTTCAACGCGCGCAAATGGAGCGGTCTCGCCCAGAACCGGTTCGCCTTCTACCACATCGATTATTTCCGTTACGTCGATGGTGTCATTGTCCACTACCTCGAACACGTATCCGGCCGCGCCCTCAAACGCCAGGAATGACACCATGACGTTCCTGCTGACGATATAGCCGCCCGAGCCGACGCCGCCCTGATCGGCTGGCACATTGGACAATTCATAGTCAAACGTGGCGTCCGGCTTGAACGAGAAGGTGAGGGTGGCGTCCGCGCTGGGTATATCGGACTGCCACACGCCCAGGAACGGGTTTGCGTAACCGGCAAGCCAGATATCCTCCGCGTCGGCGTCAGTTGAAACGTCGGTTTTGCCGATCCACCACTGCGCGATGATCACATCATCCGCCGCGCCGTCATTCCAGATAAGTTCTTCCTCGTCGCTGACCAGCAGAGGATAGCCTTCAGTTGAGATGTCGGCGATCTCTCGGTCCACCATCACCGCGCCGTAGCTGAACAGCAGCTTGCCGGCGTCCTTTTCGGCAAGGTTGATGCCGTATGACGCACGGTCTGTGATGTCGATCGCTTCGCCCTGATACTCGGTATAGACGCCGATGCCCAGCGACGTCAGCAGACCTGGTTCGGGCAGCGTCCAGCCTTGATAATCGGGCAGCGCTTCCAGCGACTCAAGCAGTTTGCCGAAAGTATCCTCGCCCAGATTGTCGTCTTCCGGCGTAAGGTAGAACACCGAGTTGAACCCAATCGCCGCG
>JAISBH010000277.1 GCA_031266295.1 Oscillospiraceae bacterium
GCCACACCCTTACGGACTCGATCATCTCATCTGCAGCAGCTTCCCCGTCAAACCAGCGAATACCCTCGACGCGGCGGAACCATGTCATCTGCCGCTTGGCGTACTGCCGGGTGCGCACCTCAATCGCCTCGAGCAGCTTTTCTCTCGGCCATTGTTCATAGATAGCCTGCGCGGTCTCTTTGTACCCAATCGCCTGCATAGACTGCGCGCCCGCAGATAATCCACAGCGCAGCAAGAATCCCACCTCGTCCACAAGTCCCGCGTCCAGCATCGATTGAGTCCGCGCGCGTATGCGTTCTAACAGCGCCGCTCGCGGTACGTCGATACCCATCACCAGCATGTCGAAGCGATCCTCTGTATCGTCGCGCAGCGCGGACATAGGCGCGCCTGCAGCCCGCGCAATCTCCAGCGCGCGGATCATCCGCCGCCTATCCCCCACCGGCAAGCGCGCGGCGGTGACTGGATCGGCCCGCGTCAGTTTCAATCGGAGCGACTCATTGTCCAGCCGCTCTAACTCTTCGCGAAATATATGATCGGACGGCGTCCCCGCAAATCGCATCGGCCTACGCACCGCAGACAGGTATAGTCCCGTGCCGCCGACCAGCACGGGCAGCTTACCCCGCGATAGTATATCCTCCAATATTATCAGGGCGTCGCGCGCGTACTCCGCCACGGAATATGGCGAGTCCGGCGGCACGTACGCCAGAGCATGATGAGGTATCCCCCGCCACTCGCCCGGCTCAAGCCGCGCCGTGCCCACGCGCATCCCCTGGTATACCTGCATAGCGTCCATTGAGACAGCCTCACCGTTCAGTACGCGGCACAGCTCGATCGCGACCTCCGACTTCCCGGACGCGGTCGGACCGACTATGGCGGCGACTTTCGGCTTCACGATAGCGCTCATTTACACAATCCTCTTGAATCGGCGATCCAGTTCCCTTTTCTCAATCGCGACACATATCGGGCGTCCATGCGGGCATGTAGGCATCGTGTGAGTGTTCGCCAACGAGGACAGCAGACCCTCTATCTGGTTATTGGTGAGCGGATCGCCACCCTTTATCGCCTTCTTGCACGACAGCTGGATTAGGCTGTCACGCCGCTTACGCGCGGTCGGCAACTCGGCGAATTCATCCAGTGCGTCTATAACCGCGCGGATCAATTCTGGCGCTGGCGCGCCCATCACCATCGGCACCGACGTCACCCGGATCGCACGCTCGCCGAACGGTTCCACTGTGAAACCCGCCTGCGCGACTACGGCGGCGTTCGCCTCGATAAGCGCGGCTTCACGATGAGACAGCTCGACCGTCAGCGGCGACAGCATCGGCTGCGACGCGCTGCCCGTATCCAGCGCGGCCATAAATCTATCGTACAAGAACCGCTCGTGCGCGGCGTGTTGATCGATCAGGAACAGCACCTCGCCCTGCTCGACGAGGATGTATTGGTTGAACGCCGCGCCGAAGACGCGAAACGGTCGGCAGGATTGGGAGGCCTCGGTTCCGGCGCGTTCATCTATCAGCGATTGCTGCTCTGTTTCGATAATAGCGGGTTTGATCGACGTATCCGGCACGGCGGAGTCGCGCGCCTTGTCGGTCAGCGGCGCGGACGGATCATCGTCGATGACGACGCTGCGCGGCTGGGCAGGCGTAATCGCCGACGAAATAATCGGAGGCGACTGGCTGACGGCGTCCGATGCCGCCGACTGCGCGGCGCTGTCACGCGGCGGCGTCTCGGTCATGTCCATCGGCGCAGGTTCAGTCAGCCTATGGTTGCCCGCGAACGGCGATTCAACGGCCATCGCTCTAACCGAAGCCGCCGTCGATTCACTCAGCCTTAGCGCATCCGCGACAAGATCGACGATCCCGTCGCATATGTCGCGTTCGTTGCCGAAGCGCACCTCCAGTTTGTTCGGATGAACATTCACGTCGACGGCGGCGTAATCCATCGTCAGCCAGAGCGCGAATATGGGCGAGCGGCCTATCAGGATGCGCTCGCGGCACGCCAATTCGACAGCGTCTGCCAGTGCGGGCGCGCGAACCGCTCGGCGATTCAGGAACAACCATTGCTGCGCGCGGCCATACCGCGCGTCCTCACCCACGCCGACGAACCCCTCGGCCACGCATCCGGCCGCTATGCCCTTGACGGGTATCATCCGCTCCGATGTTTCCAGCCCCCACGCCGCCGCCAGCACCCCGCGCGCGCTGCCATCACCGGCGCTGCGGAACGTTTGTCGGCCTTGATTGATCAATCGGACGGATACGTCCGGCCATGCCGCCGCCAGCTTGATTATCCAATCCGTCGCGTAAGCCGTCTCGATGATGGGTTTCTTGAGGAACTTGCGGCGCGCGGGTACGTTATAGAATATATCCTTTACGACGACCGTCGTGCCCTCCGGGCTGGCCGCATCCCTCACCGCCTCGACGCGTCCGCCCTCCACGACGATCGCCGCGCCCGAATCCTCGCCGCGCGCCCGCGAGGTCAGCGTTACCTTGGACACCGCCGCGATAGACGCCAGCGCCTCGCCTCTGAACCCCATCGTCGCAATGCCGGTCAAGTCATCCGCCGCGCGCAGCTTGCTTGTCGCCGAACGCGCGAACGCCAGCGCTAATTCCTCGCGCGGGATGCCCGCGCCGTTGTCGGTTACGCGGAAGTATGACAGCCCGCCGTCGCGCAGCTCGACCGTGATCCCGCGCGCCGCCGCATCCAGGCTGTTCTCAACCAGCTCCTTTATCGCCAACGCGGGACGCTCGACGACTTCACCCGCCGCGATCAGGTTGACGATCGCGGGGTCGAGGGGACGTATCCTATTCATGAGCGCATCCTATTCGTAATGTCCATTTATAATATCAGTTTAAAATATTCCACTCGCCTATTCAAACATTCTTTGCCCGCTCGTGTATCTTAAAGAGCGTGTTCAGCGCCTCTATCGGATTCATCGACATGACGTCCAGCCCGCGCAGATCGTCTATCAGCGCGGCGCGTTCAGATTCGCCTATGGCCAGCTGACTGTGAGCCTGCGTTTTGTTTTTCTCAAGGATGCTCCTGCCTATACCCGCGCCGCCATGGTTGGCCGCCTCTATCCGCGCTAGTATCGCGGTCGCGCGCATCACGACGGATCGGGGCAACCCGGCCAGCCGCGCGACGTGTATGCCGAAGCTCTTGTCCGTGCCTCCGCGCTCTATCCTGCGCAGGAACAGGATATGCTCCCCCTGCTCCTTCACGCTGACAGAGTAGTTGACCACACCGGGCAGCTGTCCTTCAAGTTCGCTCAACTCGTGATAATGGGTCGCGAACAGCGTCTTCGCGCCGACCTTCTCCGCGACGTATTCGGTTATCGCCCACGCTATCGACAGCCCGTCGAATGTGGATGTACCGCGCCCTATCTCGTCCAGTAGTATCAGCGAACGGTTCGTCGCGGCCTTGAGTATCGCAGCGGACTCGCTCATCTCCACCAGGAATGTCGATTGTCCGGAGGCCAGATCGTCCGACGCGCCCACGCGGGTGAACAACCGATCCACTATGCATAGGTCGGCCGCTCTCGCCGGAACAAAGCTGCCCACCTGCGCCATCAGCACAATCAGCGCGACCTGACGCATGTACGTGCTCTTGCCCGCCATATTCGGCCCGGTCAGCACCTGCACGCGGCTATCGTTATCCAGGCGGGTATCGTTGGGTATGAACAGCTCGTCCTTGAGCATCGTCTCCACGACCGGATGACGTCCGTCCTTGATATCGATTACGCCATCATCATTAAAGGTAGGGCGGACATAATCCCTCCTCACCGCGACGGACGCCAGCGAACACAGCGCGTCCAGCCGAGCCAGCGCCTCAGCGCAGCCACGCATCCTCGCCGTATGCCCGGCTATCCAATCCACCAGCGCGCCGAACAGCTCCTGCTCCAGCCTGATAGACTTATCCTTCGCGCCGATGATCATCTCCTCCATACGCGTCAGTTCGGGCGTTGTGAACCGTTCGCTGCCCGTCAGCGTCTGGCGGCGGATATAGCGGTCGGGCGCGCGCTCCGCATGACCCTTGCTGATCTCTATCACGTAACCGTAGACGCGGTTATATATGATCTTCAGGGTTTTGACGCCCGTATCCAGACGCTCGCGCGATTCCAGATCCGCTATCCACTGCCGTCCGTCCTCGGACGCCTGGCGCAGCGTATCCAGTTCCTCGTTATACCCGGCCTTGATGAACCCGCCGTCCGCGTGGGTGGGAGGCGGGTTTGGGTCGATCATCCGATCCAGCAGCGCACACAAGTCCGCCATCGAATCCAGCGCGTTGATTATATCCTTAAGCACGATGGGTATCCCGCCGTACTCACCCGAACCCAGCGCCTCGGCCAACGAGCGTACGCCCGGTATTTGCGTGAACGCGGCGCGCAGCGCCAGCGCATCCCTCGCGGTAAACGATCTGTACGACACCTTGCACAGCAGCCGCTCGAGATCGACGATCCCCTTCAGCCGCTGCATGATCCCATCAAGGCGAGGCGTGTCGGCAACCAGCGAGGCGACCGCATCCAGGCGCGACTCGATCCTCGCGCGTACAGCCATCGGGTGTTCCACCCACTGCCTCAGCATTCGCGCGCCCATGGCGGTGCGCGTGTAGTTGAGCAAGTAGAACAATGTGCCGCCGTCTTTGCGGCCGCGCATGGTTTCGGTCAGCTCCAGATTGCGCCGGGCGACGCGATCCAAGCCCATTTCATCTGAACGCTCGCTGACAATCAATCCCGTTATATGCACCAGCGCGGTACGCTGGGTTTCGTTCAGGTATGATAACAGCCCGCCAGCCGCGCGCGTCGCCATTGGCAGCGCCGCCAGTCCCAGCGATTCAAGCGTGACGCAGGCCGGGGTTTCCTCGCCGGTCTCGTTAGCCGAGTTGATTTTGTTAACCGAGTTGAAGTGCGCCAGTATCGTCTTGCGCGCCGTGTTCAAGGCGAACGCCTCGTCCGCGTAACGCTCAATCCCCGCGCCGACCGGGCGTATGCCCAGCCCGTCCAGCGTTTCTTGGGTGAGGGAGTCGGCGATTATCTCGGCGGGCGCTATCGACGCGACTGTGTCGGCCAGTTCGCCCACGGACTCCAGCTCCAGCACACGGAACTCGCCCGCGCTCACATCGACCCACGCCAGCCCGGCGCGCTTCTTGAACGCGGCCATAGACAGCAAGTATCGGCTTTGACCTGTGTCCGGCGGCTCCTGATCGATGTTGGTGCCTGGGGTGACGATGCGCACGATCTCGCGTTCGACCAATCCGCGCGACTGCGCAGGGTCGCCCATCTGCTCGCATATCGCCACCCTGTGCCCGAGCGACACCAATCGGTTGATGTATGCCGACGCGCTGTGATGCGGCACGCCACACATAGGCGCGCGAACGCCGTCGCCAGCGTCGCGGCCCGTCAGCGTCAGGTTCAGCAGCGCGGACACCTTCTGCGCGTCCTCGAAGAACATTTCGTAAAAGTCCCCGAGCCGGAAGAACACGATTGTATCCGGATACCGCCTCTTCAGACCCAGATACTGCTGCATCATGGGCGAGTAGGCAGCCATGTCAGCCCTTAGCCCCGCCGCATCCGGGGCATCCCGCGCAACCGCCGGAGCATCCCGCGCAGCCCGACGCCTCGTCACCGCCCGTGCTGCCGGTGACCATGAAGCTCAGCACCTGGTTCACCTGCTGGATCAATCCGGAGAAGGCCTCGCGCGTTTCTTGGCGGCGGGAAACCTGGGGCAGGTTCGACAGCGTTTTCTGCAGATCGTCGATACGCTTCGCGAACATCTCAACGGCGGCGCTGTCAGCGTCCGGCGTTTCCATCAGGTCGGTCAGCGCGAGACGGCTGGCGTTCAGCTGCGCCAGCATCTCCGATACCGCCGGGTCTGCGTCTACTGCCTCCTCGGCCTCGCGCATATCCAGATATATCCGCGTGTCCGCCAGCGCCTCGCCTAGCGCCTGCGTGCGGCGGAATACCTCGTTTATCTCCGTCATATTGATTCCTCCATATCAAGCCTTGTCCGTTTTCAGGGAGAAGCCGTTACGCGATCATCCGACGGCGTTCCCCTAAGCGTATTGTGTCCCGCCGACGTAATCTTAACGGGCACGAACCGCCCTATCATATCTTCGCCGCCAGGCAGCGTTACGCTCATGCCGCGCTCTACCTTGCCCGACACATAGCCGGAGCCTCGCCGCGCCGCTTCATCCACCAGTACGACATGTTCCGAGCCGATCAGCCCGGCGAACACGCTCGCCGTCCGCGCCTCCTGCGCCGCGATCAGCCGCGCGATCCTCTCGCGCGACACATCCTCCGGTATGCGATCCGGCAGCGTCGCAGCGGGTGTCCCCGTCCTGGGCGAATATACGAACGTATAAGCCGCGTCGAACCGCGCCTCCTCCACCAAGGCCAGCGTATCCTCGAAATCCTCGTCCGTCTCGCCCGGAAAACCTACGATCAAGTCCGTTGTGATCCCGACGTCCTGCACAGCCTCGCGCAGTTTGGCAACCCTCTCCAGATAGCGCGCGTGTGTGTGGCGTCGATTCATCAGCGCGAGTATTCGGTCGCTGCCGGACTGCGCGGGCAGGTGGATATGATTGCACACCGCCGGAACCGCGGCCATCGTGTCAATCAGCTCGTCGGACAGATCCTTTGGATGGGAGGTCATGAACCGCACGCGCGGCACACCCAGGCTCGCGACGGCCCGCAGGAGCGACGCGAACGTAGCCCCGCCCTTCATGCCAGCGCCGTATGAGTTGACGTTCTGCCCCAGCAATGTTATTTCCTTTACGCCGCCCGCCAGCAGCGTCTCGCATTCGCGCTGTATCTCGTCCATCGGGCGGGAGTGTTCGCGGCCCCTAACATACGGCACTATGCAGTAGCTGCACATGTTGTCGCAGCCGCGCATCGCTATCACGAATGCCTTGTGGCCGTGTTCGTTCGCGCCGCCGACGTCCTCCGCGATATCCTCCACCCCGGCGGCCTGTTCCCATATGTCCGTGACGGGCTGACGCTCGTCCAGCGCGCGCAGCAGGTACTCGGGCAGCCGCTGGATATTGTGGGTGCCGAACACTATGTCCGCGCCGGGGAACGTCCGCGCCGCGCCTCCGCCCGACTCCTGAGCCATGCACCCGCACACCGCGATCATCATCTCGGGCCGGGAGCGTTTCTCATGCACCGCGCGCAGTATGTTGCCCAGTGCACGCCGCTCGGCGTTGTCGCGGACGCAGCATGTATTGAACAGAATGAACTCCGCGCCCGCGCGATCGGTCTTAACCAAGCCGCACGCCGTCAGCAGCCGCGCGATAGTCTCGCCGTCGCGGGCGCTCATCTGGCAGCCGTATGTGACGACGGCGAACGTGCGCGGCTTATCGTCCCGCTTTCGGAGGTTATCGATGACGGCTTCGATAACGGAATCACTCACCGCCGTCACCGCCATTACCTATAGGTACGCGGCCTTCGCCATGGCATGTCGGGCATTCTTTCGTTAGCAGCGTCCGCAGTGGCGCGTCGGACTTCTTGCGGGTCAATTCAAGCAGGCCGCGCCGCGTGAATCCCTCCACTCTCACCCGTCCGCGATCGGCGCGCGCGCACTCGACGAAGCATTCGCGCAGCGTCTCCCTGTCCTCTTCAAACCGCATATCGATGAAGTCGATCAGTATCACGCCGCCGATGTCGCGCAGGCGCAGCTGGCGGGCGATCTCGCGCGCGGCGATGCGGTTGAC
Source organism: Oscillospiraceae bacterium (assembly GCA_031266295.1). Classification (GTDB taxonomy): domain Bacteria; phylum Bacillota; class Clostridia; order Christensenellales; family Aristaeellaceae; genus BNUH01. The sequence continues at coordinate 7,705 of JAISBH010000277.1, forward strand.
ATTCAGCACGCTGTCGCGTTCGGTGCGCAGACGTGAGTCGCGGCCGGAGTTCACGTCCACGGCGGTGAGCGTCTCGCACGGCTCGAACAGCAGGAATGCGCCGCCGTTCAGCTCTACGCGCCGCGCCAGCAGACTGCCGATGTCCCGCTTGACATTATACCGATCGAACAGCGGCGGCGAATCCGTATCCAGCCTGACCGCGTCGATCCGCTCAGGCGCGAACCGCTCGAACGCGGAACGCAGCGCGTTGTATAACCCTTCGTCGTCCACGACGCACGCCTTCAGCCGCGAGTCGGTCAGATCGCGCGCGACGCGTATCGTTATGTCGTCGTTCGCGTACAGCCGAGTCGGCGGTTTCGCGTGCTTAGCGCGTGTTTGTACGTCGCGCCACAGCGCCGTCGTTTCCTCAACGTCGCGAAGTATCGCCTCGTCGGTCTCGTTTTCGGCGGCGGTGCGGAGTATCCAGCCTATCCCGTCACGCTTATGAGACTCGCCCAGCGCGCGCAGTCTCGCCCGCGTATCCTCATCGACGATCTTTCTGGACACGCCGACCGTATCGAACGACGGCATCAGCGCGACAAACCGCCCCGGCAGCACGATACCTCGCGATACGCGCGCGCCCTTGCCGGGATCGGGTTCACGTATCACTTGCACAAGGATGTGCTCGCCCGGCGCGGGATATGACGTCGGGGTATTGCGCCGCGCGCGCGGTTCGACGTCCGGCGGCGGCTGGTCGCTCAGCGGCAGCAGCGCTCCGTGGTCCGCGCCTATATCTACGAACACCGCGCCCAGGCTGGGCGCGCGGTTGATCACCTGACCTAGGTAGATGCTAGACGCAAGCCTCCGGTCACTCTCCCGCGCCAGGATATATTCGGCCAGCCGCCCGTCCTCGACGATGGCCAGCCGGGTGTCGCCGCCAGATTTATGAAGCAGCAGAACGCGTTCCGCCGGTAGTGTGGATGGAATCATTGTGCCTCCTGAATTCAACAGTATATGAGCGGCGTGGCCGATCCTCTATTCTCCCCGAACAGCCTCACCCGCTCTATCAGCATGTCAGGTTCTTCCGCGCACGCGAATTTCGCCAGCGTCTGCATCAGCAGGTCAGGCTTGAGCGTTTCCCGCTCCGTGAACGATACCCGCGTGTGAAAGGCCGACAACATATCGATGTATTTCAACTCGTGCAGCATGGGCCGGATATCCACCTGCGCCGAGCCGCTCTTGGATACCCGGACGGCGGGGATCGACTCGCAATGGAGGAACGCCGGGATAGCGCTAGCTAACGCACCCGCGTCGTCTGCGCGGACGACATATGAAGCCGTGCGCAGCATGGCCATCAGCTTGGAATGATTGTCCTCGACGGTGCGCACGCGCACGGGCGGCAGTCCCGGCGGCAGCGCGGCTCGCAGCGCGGTCAGGCAATCCTTCTCGGAGAGCGGGCGTTCAAACGTGACGTCGGCCAGTTCCTCCCGCCCCGACTGTCCGACGGGCAGCGGAGAGGCGAACGATATCAGCATGTGCGGGTTGAACCCTTGCGAGTACGCGACGGGCAGATCAGCCCGCCTAAGCGCCCGCTGCATCACCCGCAGTAAATCCAGATGACCTATGTGGCGCAGGGCGAACGTCTTCTCAAACGCTATGAACATCCGCACGCGCGCACCTCCCCCCGATACTCAGCCCGCACCCCTGGCACCCGCCCTCGCGACAGTCCGTGGTCACGTCGGCGGATAGCGCGCGCTGATACTCCCTTATCAGGAATGTCTTGGATATGCCCGCGTCGATCCTGTCCCATGGCAACTGTTCGTTAAACTCACGTACGCGATTGGCGTAATACGCGGGATCAACGCCCGTTTCCTCGAACGCCTTGTCCCACAATTCAGGCTGGAACTGTTCCGTCCATCCGTCGAAGCGGCAGCCGCCGCGCCACGCCGCTTCCAGTACATCGCCCATGCGCCGATCACCGCGAGCGAAGCACGCCTCGAGCCGCGACAACCGCGGCTCATGCCAGTGCAGTTTAACAGAGCGCGGGAGCTTCTGCTGGATCATGCGCGTCTTTTGATTAATAACGTCAATAGAGTCCTGTGCGACCCACTGAAACGGCGTGAATGCCTTGGGTACGAACGGCGCGACGCTTAATGACACGTGCAGCCTCCTGTTCCCGCCCGTCTCGCGCAGCATACGATAAATCATCTCTGGGATGCCGATAACATCCTCGTCGGTCTCGGTGGGCAGGCCGACCATAAAGTACAGCTTTACGTTGTTCACACCGGCGGCGACCGCCTCGCGCACAGCCTGCATCGCGTTGGCCTCGGTAACGCCCTTGTTGATCGCATCGCGTAGCCGCTGGGTACCGGCCTCCGGCGCGAATGTGAGGCTGGACTTGCGCACATCCGTTTCAAACGCGTCGCCCAGCGAGGCCGCTATGCCGCTGTCTACGCGCAGCGAAGGCAGCGACAGTTGTACGCGCAGACCGGACAGACGTTCTCTCAACGCCGCGCTCAAGTCCGACAGGTGGGAGTAGTCCCCTGTTGACAGCGCGCACAGCGATAGTTCCTCATAGCCCGTCGAGCGGATCAGCGCCTCGCCCTGCGCGGCCAACGTCGCGACGCTACGTTCACGCGGCGGGCGGTATAGCATCCCCGCCTGGCAGAATCGGCAGCCGCGTGTGCATCCTCGAGCCACTTCCAGCACCGTGCGATCGTGGATCGTCTCCAGATAGGGCACGACGTTCGTCAATGGGAAGTACGCCTTGTCCAGATCAAGCGCGACGCGCTTGGTAACGATGGCGTCGGCGCTCGACAGCGCGGGCACGTATATGCCGTCGATGCGCGACAACGCGGTCAGCTGTGCGGCGCGGCCATCGTTGTTCATCAGCGCGCCGACGATATCGACGATCGTCTCCTCACCGTCGCCTATCGCGAACGCGTCGATGAACGGCGAGAGCGGTTCCGGATTGAACGCGCATACCCCGCCGGCTATCACGATGGGATCGTTGTCGCCGCGCGAGTCGGAGCGGATGGGCACGCCGCCGAGATCGAGCGTCTCCAATATATTCGTAAAACACATCTCATAGGGCAGCGTAAACGCCACGGCGTCGAACGCCGAGAGTTCCAGCCCGCCCTCAAGGCCCGACAACCTTCGCCCGGCTCCGCGCAGCGCGTCGGCATAATCCGGCCAGGGCGTGAACACTCGCGCGCATGACGCGCCGTCCAGCTCGTTAATCCTATGGTATAGTATCTTCATGCCCAGATGCGACATGCCTACCTCGTATACGTCCGGGAAGCACATAGCAATCTTGACCCGCGCGTTCTTGTCGAACGGG
>JAISBH010000279.1 GCA_031266295.1 Oscillospiraceae bacterium
CCCGGTACCCCGTTCCTCTTCCCCCATCGCCCCCTAGGGGGCGATGCCGCCGCAGCGGCAGAGGGGGTTCTCCCGTCGACATCTCCCCTACAGGGGGCGATGAGGGCTGGAAGGACGGATTGCGTTACGAGACAGACTCTCCAGGTAAAACTGGCAATCCGAAGCCGGTAGATTGTGTATCACGATGGTCCAGGCGAAGCCTGGTCAGGATTCGAAAGGGCGGATAGCCCTTCGCAGGGTACCGGGACAGAGTCCCGTAAACCCCCGTTGTACCCCCCATCGGGGGGAAGGGGGGCGTTCCCCAACGCATCGTGTTAGTTATCAGCGATGAAATCGAAGCCCCTACTCCCGCGCCCCGCCAGTAATAATGCTGTAAGGTAATAGTCATCTTACACCATAGTGGCGGGGCGCCACAAACTTAAAGCGCATTCGGTTCGCAAACCGAACAGCGTCCCGCCGCAGCGTATATCTACGCCACGCGTTCCAAAAACGCAATCGCGCTAAGCGTCGTATCCAGCAGCGCATTTTGCGATTGTTCGTCAATACGCGCAGCGCCAATCGTGCAGCGTTCGTCCAGCGCATCCAGAAGGCTAATAAGCAACTCAGCCTCAGGCTCGCGCATCCGCTTACGCTGAACGAGAGATTGAATAGCCGCGCTGAATTCGCCGCCGTCAAGACCATCCGATCCGCCCGGATTCAGCAGCAGGGTCAGCGTTGCGTACGCTCCCGACAGCGCGGCGTGCGCGTTGCGGTGCGAGAGTTTTATAAGCGCGTCATATACCCCGCCCTCTGGTGTAATCCAGCCCAGCCTCGCGGCGCGATCCCTCAGCGTCAGCGCAGCGGAATAGCTGGAACCCCCGCCCGCAGCCTCGCCCTCTGACGGCGCCGCAAGACGATCCTCCGCACGCCGCCCAGAGCCAGTCAACAGCACGGGCATCATCACGCCCGCCGCCGCCAGCGCGGTCAACCCCAGCGCGATCCAATCAAACCCCGCACGAAATCCTGGACTAAGAAACCGCATCAGCATCAGGAACAAGGCGGCCAACGCTACGACTCCACCTGCAGCCTGTCTCTCTTTCATAATAACGGCAACCCTCAAAACATCCTTATCCCCGACCGCGCCTGCATATCCCTGTAATTGCCGAGCAGTTTTGTTATCCGGCCCACCGGGTTGAGCAGGTTGTTCAGCGATCGGTCGTGGTTCAGTATCGCGACGATATATGACAGGTACTTGCTCATATCCACCAGCGTAAACCAGGGCGCGCTGCGCAGTTCGGCAGGCAAATACGTCAGATTTGTCGATAAAACCTTACTGATCAGCCCATCCTTGTACGCTTTGTCGAAATCGGCCAGCCCATTGGTAAAATAGGCGAACGTCGCGGCGACGAATATCCGGCGTGCGCGGCGGATCTTCAATTCCTGCGCGACGTCCAACATTGACTCGCCGGTGGAGATCATGTCGTCGGTGATCAGCACATCCTTGCCCTCCAGATCCGCGCCCAGGTACTCGTGCGCGACGATCGGGTTGCGGCCGTTTCATATACTGGTGTAATCGCGCCGATTGTAGAACATGCCCATGTCTATCCCCAGCACCGACGAATAATACATATTCCGGCCCATCGCGCCCTCGTCCGGGGATACGATCATCATGTGATCCTTGTCGATTATCAGGTCTTTCTCGGTGCGGCACAGCGCCTTGAGGTTCTGGTAATAGGGCATAATATTTTCAAACCCGCACAGCGGCACTGCGTTCTGCACGCGCGGATCATGCGCGTCGAATGTGATTATATTAGAAACGCCCATATGTTCCAGTTCCTGCAGCATCAGCGCGCAGTCCAGCGATTCACGGCTGGCGCGGCGGTGCTGCCGTCCTTCGTACAACATGGGCATTATAACGTTTATGCGTTTTGACTTGCCACCGGCGGCGGCGATGATGCGTTTTAAGTCCTGATAGTGTGCGTCAGGGGACATAGGCACCTGCTGCCCGTACATTGAATATGTGCAGTTATGCGCGCCTACGTCGCACAGTATATACAGATCGTATCCGCGCACCGATTGACGGATCATGCCTTTTGCCTCGCCCGTGCCGAATCTGGGACACGCGGCCTCAACCAGGAAACTGTCCCGCTCGTAGCCGGGGGATGTGAATAGTTCCTCGTCTCTGTTCTCATGGCCGTCGCGCCAGCGTATCAGGTAGCTGTTGATCAGCGCACCCAATTCTTCCGTACCGCGCATCGCGATGATGCCCAGCGGCCCTATCGGCCGCGATAAAAATGGATCCTTGGCCGTATCGCCGTTCTGATCCCACATGTCCTGCCATTCACCTCATCTCACATTGCTGCGGCCAGCCGCCGCTCAGCGCCTTTGGTAAATCCTCGCATGCCATGACCAGCGCGTCTTCCCTATCGTCCTCATAATACCTTTTTCTGAAGCCCACGTCAACGAATCCCATCCTATGATACAGATTTTGCGCAATCAGGTTGCTACGGCGCACCTCAAGGGTCATATACACCAGCCCGTTCTCAATGCCCTCCGCGATCAGCGCGCGCATCAACATCAATCCTCCGCCGCGATTCCGGCAGCCCCGCCTAACCGCGACGTTTGTGATATGCCCTTCATCAATGACCAGCCACATTCCAGCGTAACCGACGACCGCGCCGTCTTGATCGAGGACCAGATACCGCGCGGTCGTAACGTTCACGGTCAATTCGCGGATGAACGCGCCGCGAGACCATGGTATAGTGAACGACTCACGCTCGATCGCTTCGACGGCGTCGATATCCTCCATCGTCATCGGCCGGACGAACCAGCTCGGATCGCTCATAAGCCTTCGCGCGCGACACGCTCACGCTCGGCTTGAGGCGCGCGAAGATACAGAGGGATCAATTCATTGTAAGCGACGGCGGGACGATTCACCGCGAGAAGCGCGGCCGCCGACGCTCGCGGGTACAAGAGCGATTCCGGTAAAATGAGCGCGCGTTCACCAAACCGGCCGATGATCCTGTCGCGCATCGCCACCGCGCCTTCACCCGTGAACACGATATGGTGATTATCAACCGCTGCGCGCGTTTGAACCTCATCCAACAGGGTATTAAGCGGGCAAGCCTCATCCTCCATCAATCGTCTTGGCGCGTCGCCGCCGCAGTCGAACGCCGCACCGTATACCTGTCCCGCGCGCGCGTCCAGCAGCGGACATACCAGGCCATATCCCAGTCCTACCGTCTGCGCCGCCAGCACCTCCAGCGCGTCCAGTCCAACACACGTTATACCCAACGCTTGAGCCAGCCCGCGCGCAGTCGACACGCCTATCCTCACACCGGTATATGAACCGGGGCCTATGACCGCCGCGACGCGCTCGATGCTGTTTACGCTCCAGCCCGCCGCAGTAAGCGCGCATTCCACCAGCGTCAGCAGCCGAGCGGAATGAGTCTGTCCGGTGCGCTCAAACGCCTCGAACACGACGCGTGCGCCGTCAATCGCCGCGACGCTGATGGACGTGCCGGAGGTATCCATGGCGAGGATGCGCATCGCGTCACTCCTTAATGGTTATTTGGTGTGCAAGGGTAAGTCCGCGGCGTGGGGAATTGCGTAGGGTTGAGGGTTGCGCGGCGTAAGCTTCGGCTGTACGCTGCGGCGGGACGCTGTCCGGTTTTCGAACCGGAGGCGCTTTAAGTTACTTGCGCCCCGCCACTATGGTGTGGGATGACTATTCCTTTACGGCATTGTCGCTGGCGGGGCGCGGGAGTAGGGGTTTCGATTTCACCGATGATAACTAACACGATGCGTTGGGGAACGCCCCCCTTCCCCCCGGAGGGGGGTGAAACGGGGGTTTCGGGACTCTGTCCCGGACCCTGCGAAGGGCTATCCGCCCTTTCGAAACCTGACCAGGCTTCGCCTGGACCATCGTGATACACAATCCATCGGCTTCGGATTGCCTGTTGTCCCTGGATAGTCTGTTCCGGAACGCAACCGGTTCCCCGTTGCTTGCGAACTACGTCGTAACCGACAACCCTCATCGCCCCCCTAGGGGGAGATGTCGCCGCAGCGACAGAGGGGGTTAACCTCTCGCCACAGCGAATAACTCGGAGTTGAGCCTTACGCCAAGCAGCCTTCAGCCATCACAGTCAATAACAACACGCCGCTCGTTCTCGCCGCCACAGTATTCGATGCATACATCAAACAGCCGCCGTGCCGCGCCAAACGCCCCGGGACACCGCTCCGGCCATTCCACCAGCGCTATGCCTTCCGTCAACGCCTCGTCCAGCCCTGCCGCGAAGAATGCCTCCGCCCCGTCCAGCCGGAACAGATCCATGTGATACACCATCAACCCGTCCGCTGCGCGATGAGGCAGCATCAGCATGAACGTCGGCGACGGCATCGCCTCGCTCACGCCCAGCGCGCACGCCAGTCCCCTCGCGAACACGCTCTTCCCCGCGCCCATCGCGCCTCGCAGCAGCACCGCGTCGCCCGGCCTCAACCCCGCCGCGAGCCGAGCGCCCAGTGCCGCTGTCTCATCCTCATTATAACAAACCGTGTCAGCCTTCATGCGCTAGCAATCCGCGCACATATACCTGCTTCACACGCGTGCGCGTATCCAGCGGATCCCCATCGTACAGCGCGAAATCCGCTTCCTTGCCCGGCTCCAGCGATCCGAACCTATCGTCCAGCCCTATCGCCCAGGCCGCGTTAATCGTGATCGCCTCCAGCGCTGCGCGCTGCGGCAGCCCGTACCTCACCGCCACCGCCACTGTAACAGGCAGATATTCCAGCGGTATCACCGGGTGATCCGTCATCATCGCGAACCTTACGCCCGCCTTATGCAGCATCGACGGGGCTTCATACGTCATGTTGCGCAGCTCTTCCTTGCTGCGGTCGCCGAACAGCGGCCCTAATATCACCGGACATTGCGCGGCTCTGAGCGCGTCCAGTATCCGCCAACCCTCCGTGCAGTGTTCCAGCGTCATGTTCAGGTGAAACTCGTCCCGGATCCTCAGCGCGGTGCGTATATCGTCTGCCCGGTGTGCGTGCGCCTTGACGCGCAATTCCCCGCTCAGCGCGGCAGCGAGTATCTCCTTGCCCAGATCGCGGTCAGGCCGCTTGTCCTCTCCCGCCTGGCTCAACTTGGCCTGGTATGACTGCGCGTCCACCAACGCCTGTCTTAGCAGCGCGGCTGTCGCCATGCGGGTCATCGGCTCTTTCTTCTGGCTCTCGCCGTAACAGCGCTTCGGGTTCTCGCCGAACGCTATCTTCAGCGCCAGGGGTTCCTTGACGAGCATGTCGTCCAACCGCGTCCCGGCGGTGCGCATCGCGATGAACTGCCCGCCTATCACATTCGCGCTGCCGGGTCCGGTTGCGGCCAGCGTTACGCCCGCCTTCAGCGCGTCCGCGAAACACCGATCCTCGGGATTGACGGCGTCCAGCGCGCGCATCTCGGGTGTGATCGGCTTGGTCATTTCGTTACCGTCGCTTCCAGCCCAGCCGATGCTGTCCTCCCACATACCTATATGGCAGTGCGCGTCGATGAGCCCAGGCAGCGCGGTCAATCCCGACGCGTCGACGACCCTCGCGCCGCTTTCGGGCAGGTTCGCTCCGATGGATACGATCACGCCGTCGTTGACCAGCATGTCCGCGCCGCCTAGGTAATCCTTGGCCGCCATAGTCAGCAATTTGGCGTTCTTAATCAGCAGCATGTTTATATCCCCTTTATAATTAATCTGTGAATTAATCTACTATTTCCGCAGCGCCTATCGCGCGGATATCCAGCACGTCGCAGCAGTGATCCCCAAACACGCCGTTCATCCGGCGCACGAACGCGCCCAGCTTGTCAGTTGGCACAAAGCACAGTATCGTGCCCTCAAACCCGCCGCCGTGCACGCGCCACGCGCCATGTCCGCTGAGGAATCGCCGAGCTATCTCCAGCGCGAGCGCAAGCGACTGACTGTCGCGGCGCGCGTACACATTCTGCAGCAGCTTCCACGAGCTTTCTCCGGATTCGACAATCAACTCAAGGAAGCGAGGCAGATCGTCGCGCTCCAGCGCGCGGGCCTGTTCCGCGACGCGCTGATTTTCATCGAAGTAATGCAGCGCGCGTAATATCGCCCGGTCAGACGCGCCGCGTTCCCGGAGCGAGGCCACGGACGACTCTACCTGCTCCACGCGAATCCCGCGCAGCGTCTCCTGGCCGAACAGCGCCGCAACAGACTTCATTTCATATGGAATGGAAGCGTACTCGTCGTTCAGATCGGCGTGACCCCCGCCGGGATTGACGACGACGATCGCATAACCCTTGTGCGCGAAGTCGTAACTGATCGGCGTGACCTGCGCGTCGCCGCCCCGGAAGTCGATCCAAACCAGCCCGCCGACCGACGAGGCCATCTGATCCATCAGTCCGCTGGGTTTGCCGAAGTATGTATTCTCGACGTTCTGGGCGATGCGCGCGCGCGTCTTGGCGTCCAGCTGTCCGCCGCCGAACAGGCTGTCAGTCATGGTCAGCAGCAGCACCTCGAACGCCGCTGACGAACTCAGCCCCGATCCCGTCTTGACGCCGCTGGATATAGTGGCGTCGAAACCCTCGATCGGTATTCCACGCTCCCGCAGTCTGGCCAGAACGCCGCGCACCACAGCCGCCGTCGTCCTAAGTTCCGACTCACGCGGCGCGAGATCGTTCAGATCCACCTCGACAGGATTGAATCCTTCGGAGCAAACGCGCGCCGTCGACGTGCCGTTAGGCGCGGCGGCGGCGACAGCGTCCAGCGAGATCGCGGCGGCCAGCACCATCCCATGGTTGTGGTCGGTGTGGTTCCCGCCAATCTCGATGCGCCCCGGAGCGGAGAAAAACCGGATACATCGCGCGCCGTCCGGGAACAGCCGCCCGAACCGCTTCGCCACGCGCGTATATCGTTCGACCTGCGAGACGATCGCGCCCTCGCGGCTGCCGTACATCGTCTGAAATTGACCGCATACCCGCGACGACTCCATCAGACGTGTTAATTGCACCGAAATCATTAATATCCTCCCTGAGCTATAATAGCCTGTCTGTGTAATACTTATATCATCAGAGCCTAACCGGAATATCTGCGGCAGGCACAATCATTTTATAATTATGCGGATGGTTAGTCAAGTCACACAAGGCGTTAACACGATGTTAATGCTTGGGTATCATACTCGTGCAGCTGCCGTTAACCTGATTATCATTCCTCATACGTTACTGCTCACCCCTTGCCAAAGGGTGGAAAAAGATGGCGTGTATTTTTCCTGTCCGTGCGTGGGGAGGGGTAAGGCCGCCGTCTAGCATTGCGCCTAACGTTCTGCCTGTTTGCGACGTTCCAGCCCGCCGTATAAAGCGAACCGTAGGTTTGCAGGCGGGCTGGAACGTGCCTTAGTGAGCCGTGGGGGCACAGCCGACATAGGCGAAGGCGGCTAGCCGCCGTAAAGCGGCGTTGCGCAAACAGTCCTGTTATGCGAAGTTGTACCGTACCTTATATCTCTTCTCTATTTATTCCAATACATCTAACTCTTTTTTCTTATAAAAGTATTGTTTATCCTTTTCTCCTATCTCACGTATAACACGGCATGGAGCGCCTAACGCAACAACATTTGCAGGAATATCATTTGTAACAACACTCCCGGCCCCTATTACAGAATTATCCCCTATCGTTATACCAGGAAGTATCTGTACGCCAGAGCCTATCCAAAC
>JAISBH010000001.1 GCA_031266295.1 Oscillospiraceae bacterium
TTGAGATTATGCAAATCCGATAACAGGAGGAATAGTCAATGGCAAAGCGTTCATTGATCGCCGCCCTGCTCGCATGTGTGATGCTGGCCGCGATGATCCCCGCCGCCGTCGCCGATGAAAAGGTGCTCAACCTTTACTCCGACCGCGTATACCGCACGATGAATCAAATCAAATGTTCCGACGGTAATATCTTCGAGGTCATGGGCGCATATTCGGAGGGACTGTTCCGCCTCACGCCGGACGGCGATCCCGAACTGGCGCTGGCGGAAAGCTACACCCTCTCCGACGACGGCACCGTTTATACGTACAAACTGCGCGAAGGCCTCGTATGGTCGAATGGCGCGCCTGTGACCGCATACGACTTCTGGTTCGCGTGGCAGGAAACGATTCATGATCCCGATTCCGGCTATGGCGAGGTGCTCGCGATGTTCATCGTAAACGGCGACGAATACGCGGCCGATGAAGTGCCGGTAGAGGAACTGGGGGTCAAGGCGCTGGACGATCTGACATTCGAGGTAACGCTTCGCGCGCCAGTCGCGTTCTTCAACCGCCTGATTACACTACCCATCTGCTTCCCGATCAATGAGGAATTCTTCAAGGCGAAGGGCGATCAGTACGCGATCACGGCGGGCGACATCCTTTACTGCGGCCCGTTCGTCATGACGGACTTCGATCTGGCGGTAGGCTGCACGCTCGAACGCAACCCAGATTATTGGGACGCTTCGGCCGTCAAACTGGACAAGGTCGTTTGGCGTGTTATCACGGATGGCTCCGCCGCGCTGAACGCATATCAGGCGGGCGAGATCGACCGCGTCAACCTGTCCTCGTCGGACGTCATGATGTTCACATCCGATCCGGAATTCGGCACATATTCCGACTTCCGTAACTACTACATCCAGTTTGACTGGAAGCACCCGACGCTCAACGTGAATCTACGCAAGGCTATCAACTTCGCTATTGATCGCGATATACTCGCGTATGGCGTGCTTGGCACGGGCGCAGTATCCGCGGGCGGCGTAGTCTCGGTAGGTATCTACGGCGACGGCGAGGAGACATTCCGCGAGCTTAACGGTCCCGTCTCGCGCTTCGATCCCGAGCTTGCCAAGGAATATTGGGCAAAGGGCGTCGAGGAACTGGGCTACGAGCCAAAGCTGACTATGCTCACGGCGACTGGCCCTGACTTCGACACGATGGCCGTATTCGTTCAGGATCAGCTGCGCACAAATCTCGGCATTGTGGTTACGATTGACGCGATGACCCAGAAAGCGCGCAACGACATCATGCAGGCTCAGGACTACGACTTCGCGCTGTCGGCCTGGGGAGCCGATTATGACGACGCCATGACATATCTTGAGCTGTGGACTGCAGGTTCCGGCTATCGCGGCTACTATGACAAGCAGGAGTACGCGGATCTGATAACGGCGGCGCTGCTTGAGTCTGATCCGGCGGCGCGCCTGCAGTACATGCTCGACGCGGAAAAGATGCTCATTGAGGAAGACATGATCGTCTCCGGTTTGTACGATCGCGGTTTCTCATACCTGCAGAAGCCGTACGTTAAGGATCTGTTCTTCCACCCAGTCGGTCAACCGGTGGAACTGAAGATTGCAGACATAGTCAAATAACCGTGTTGTCGAGAGGGCGGTTATTCCTAACCGCCCTCTCGCTGGATCCTCGCTTAAGCTCGATTCTCATTCGATTCAACCTCACTACCCAATGAAAGGAGCGAACCGTTATGACTGCATACGTCGGCCGCCGTCTGGTCTATATGCTGATAACACTGTTCGTTATCGTCGCGTTGACGTTCTGTCTGATGAAGATACTGCCGGGCACGCCGTTCGACGCAGAGCGGTATCTATCACTCAGCCCCGCGCGGCAGACGGCGCTGCTGCGGCAGTACGGCCTGGATCAGCCTGTATACAAGCAGTTCCTCCAATACATGCGCAATCTGTTAAAGGGCGACTTCGGCATATCTTACTTCTACCCCGACCGTCCGGTTCTGGACGTTATCAAGTCGCGGATCGGCCCGTCCGCGCTAGTCGGGAGCCAGGCTATATTGATGGGACTGTTTATCGGTATGCTGATGGGCGTTATCGCGGCGTGGCGGCACAATGGCCCGATGGATTACCTGACTATGGTGGTGGCTGTGCTGGGAGTATCGGTGCCTAACTTTGTCGTCGCGGCGCTGCTTCAATATTTTGTCGGACTTAAGTGGGGCATACTGCCCGTCGCATTCTGGAAGAGCTGGGTGCATTCGGTGCTGCCTTCGATATCGCTGATGTTCTCGCCGCTTGCATCGTCAGCGCGGTTCGTGCGAACCGAAACGCTAGACGTCCTAAGTCAGGATTACATCCAAACCGCGCGATCTAAGGGTATGAGCGAAAGGCGGATGCTGGTCAAACACGCGCTGCGTAACGCGCTGCTCCCTGTCGTCACGATACTGGGACCAATGATAGCCAACCTGCTGACAGGCTCTCTGGCGATAGAGAGCATATTCAGCGTACCTGGCATTGGCAGCCTGTTCGTTGAATCCGTCCGTAACAACGATTATCCGGTAATAATGGGACTCACCATATTCTTCTCGGCATTCTACATAGTGTGCATATTATTGGTGGATATATCGTATACGCTTATCGACCCCAGGATCCGCCTGTCCAAAGGCAACGAGGGGGATTGACTTATGGTGATAACCCGAAACTCCGACCCGCAAAACATACCGTTGGAACTGTTCGTTCCCGAATTAGCCGATTCGCTTGAGATGGAGCATATCAGCCGCGTTCATCAATCGGCGATGCGCGACGGCTGGATTCGTTTGCGCAAGAACAAGGGCGCGCTCGTCTGCCTGGCGGTTCTGATCATCTTGACACTGTTCGCGATCATAGCGCCGATGGTCTCGCCGTACACGTATTACCAGACTGACTACATGGCGAAGCTGAATTCGCCCAGCGCGGAGCACCTGTTCGGCACCGACATTTTCGGGCGGGATCAGTGGACGCGCGTTTGGTACGGCACGCGGATATCGCTGCTGATCGGACTGTGCGCCGCCGTTATCAATATATTCATCGGCGTGATATACGGCGCTGTGTCCGCGCTGCTGGGCGGCAAGGTCGACGCGGTAATGCAGCGGATCATAGAGGTATTAGTGGGGATTCCGTCATTGATACTCGTCATATTGTTCATGATGGCGCTGCCGCCGGGCATATGGACGATCATACTCGCACTGTCTATCACAGGTTGGGTGCAGATGGCGCGGCTCGTGCGCGCTCAGATACTGCGCATGAAGAACATGGAATTCGTACTGGCGGCGCAGCTGCTGGGCACGGGTACATGGACGATGATCCGACGCCACTTGATACCCAATACGGTCGGCGTGATTATCATCCAAGTCATGTTCGCGATACCCTCCGCTATATTCACCGAAGCGTTTCTCAGCTTTATCGGCATTGGACTGTCGGAGCCGCAGGCGTCGCTGGGCGTGTTAATCAACAATGGTTACAGCGTTCTGCGCGGTTCGCCGTACATGCTGATCTATCCCGCGGTTACGATCGTATTGATAATGGTGTGCTTCAGTATCGTGGGCGACGGTCTGCGCGACGCGTTCGACCCGCGCATGAAAGGATGACGCGCATGGCGGAGAATAACGCGGCAGTCTTGTCGGTTGAGGACATGAGCGTCTCCATCAAGACGGATAACGGGATAGTCCGCGCGGTGCGAGGCGTCTCGTTCAGCTTGAATCAGGGAGAGACTCTGGCTATCGTAGGCGAATCCGGCTCGGGCAAGACGATGACCTGCAAGGGAGTCATAGGCTTGCTGCCACCAGGCGGAACGATCGACGGCGGTACCGTCAAGCTTAATGGGTTGGATGTCACCCACGCCCATGAAAATACGCTGCGCCATATACGCGGCAGCACCATCTCCATGATATTCCAGGATCCCTTGACTTCGCTGAATCCCACGACCCCGATTGGCCGCCAGATTGAGGAGATGATGCTCCTTCATCGCCCTGATATGAATAAGCAGGCGCGCAAGGCCCGCGTGCTGGAGATGCTCGATCTGGTCGGCATATCTAACCCCCATGAGCGCGTTAAGCAATACCCGCACCAGTTCTCTGGCGGGATGCGCCAGCGCGTAATGATCGCCATCGCGCTGACCCTTTCGCCAAAGATGCTGATCGCGGACGAACCAACCACCGCGCTCGACGTGACAATCCAGGCTCAGATTCTTGAGCTGATGAAAGACATCCAGCGCAAGACGAATACAGCGATAATCATTATCACGCATAACCTGGGCGTAGTCGCGAGCGTAGCCGACCACGTCGCGGTCATGTATGGTGGGCGCATCATTGAGGAAGGCAGCTCCGACGACATATTCTATCAGCACAAACACCCTTACACACAAGGTCTGCTCGACTCGGTGCCGAAGATAAACCGGGCTGAACGCAGACTGTTCTCGATCCCTGGCTCTCCGCCCGACCTCATCAACCCACCGGAAGGCTGTCCGTTCACCGCGCGATGCGGTAGCCGGATGAAGGTATGCGGCGCATATCCGCCGCCGCCGATAAGGTTCAATGGAGGGCATAGCGCGGCGTGCTGGCTGTACGACGGAAGAGCCGGACGAAAGGAGGCGGGTTTGGATGGCTGAAGCGCTGTTGGAAGTGAGCGATCTGTCCCGATATTTCACCGTCGGCAATAGGAAGACGCTGAAAGCGGTTGACGGCGTCAGCATGACCATGAGACGCGGCGAGACGCTGGGATTAGTCGGCGAGTCCGGCTGCGGTAAATCCACGCTCGGACGCACGATCATCGGCCTGTATGAACCGACCGCCGGTACAGTGCGGTTCGACGGCGCCAATGTCACGGCAGGCCGCTATCGTGAACTCGCGCTGCGGATGCAGATGATATTCCAGGACCCTTACACCTCGTTGAACCCGCGCATGAAGGTGTCTGACATACTCGCGGAGGGTATTGATAATCACCGCCTCGCACGGTCAACGGCGGATCGTTCAAAGCGTATAGTCGACTTGCTGGAAAGCGTCGGGCTGTCGCAGGAGCACGCCAATCGCTACCCGCATGAATTCTCCGGCGGGCAGCGCCAGCGCATCTGCATCGCCCGGGCACTATCCGTGAGTCCCGATTTCATCATTGCCGACGAACCTATCTCTTCGCTGGATGTGTCAATACAGGCGCAGGTCGTGAATCTCCTGCAGGATCTTCAGAGCGAGATGGGGTTGACATACCTGTTTATCGCGCACGACATGTCGATGGTGCGCTGCATATCCGACCGGATCGGCGTGATGTATCTGGGTTCGCTCGTCGAGTTGGCCCCTAGCGAAGACCTGTTCGCTAAGCCGCTGCATCCATATACGCGCGCGCTCCTATCCGCGATACCCATACCCGACCCGAAGGAAGAGCGCAGTCGTCGGCGCATAATGCTGAAAGGAACGGTGCACAGCCCCATCGACATGCCGCCCGGCTGCAAGTTCGCCTTGCGATGTGAGTGCCGCAAGGATAGATGCCTTGCCGATATTCCACGTTTGCGCGAGGTAGAACCGGGACATTTCTGCGCGTGTCATGACGTATAGATGTGCTAATTATGCGCGGGCGTTTTGTGTTCGTAATCGTTAAGCGGCTGCCGTTAGATGTGCGGGAGTTGCGTTGCTGCTAACTATTCGCTGCGGCGGGACGCTGTCCGGTTTGCG
>JAISBH010000006.1 GCA_031266295.1 Oscillospiraceae bacterium
GGTCGCGGGGGTGCTATATTTGCTGGAATCCATAAGAATGTAGCGCTTGCGGGAATTCGCGAAGGCGATCTCGTTGATTCGCGCGCTTGGAAAGTCGAACTGCGAGAATCCCAGCGTGGAGCTATACCCATCGCACCCAACGAAGCACTTAGTGAATTGTAAGTTTTTCAGCGACTCTTCGGCCAGATAGCCGGTGAAATCCCTGCGGCTGCTCCGATACTGGCCGCCGATACCGAATACTGTACAGCGCTCGCATAATAAATGAATGTTTACCTGGGAGTTGGTAAACACAGTGATATTATGTATATCCTCCTCCAAGCGTTTGGCGAGCATCATGCAAAAGCGCTGCGTGGTCGTGCCCCAGTCAATGAACAGCGTGTCGCCGCTTTCAACCTGGTCCGCCGCGCACGCCGCTATGGCGAGTTTCTCCGACTCGTGCAACACCTCGTGTTGTTCAAATAAATAGTCGGCGGTCCCTTCTGGAGTCGGCAAATATTGGATGCCTCCATGTTTGCGAACGGCCGTCCTGTTTGCCTCCAAGTTGATGAAAAGCCGGCGAATGGTGGACGCGGACACGCCCAGCATCTCCTCCGCCTGCTTATTGCTGATATACCCGCTCCTGCGAAGGTTATCATGGAGCAATTGTTCATGCCGCTGAGCCTTTCCCATCATTCGCGTGCCTCCGTCGTTCGCTCAAGGCGAATACCTGCTTTGGCGCACGCATCCCATGTACTCGCCCTTTTCGACCGGGCGCACGGGATGCGTACGCTTTTTCTCTTTACAGCTAGCAGCGCGAAGCGGGTGCGAATCCGCAGAATGGCCGCTGTCATCGCGAAGCGGGCCAGTATCGGCAGAACCTCAAAGAGGTTCTTACCGCGTTCGAAGGGGTTCTTTTTCTTTCCTGTATATCCTTCAATTATGGATCCGTTCCCAGAGCAGCCTTCCCGCCGCCGCAATCAGGCGCAGCAGTTCCGGGTACAGCTTTGGATCGAACCGTCCAACCGAGCCGCCCGTTTCAAAACACAGCGCGCCTGGGTAGCTGACGGCCTTCAGTCCCGCCGCGACCGCGTCCCAGTCGACTGCACCCATGTACGGCGCGAAATGAAGATCGTCCCGCCCATCGTTGTCGTTCAAATGCAGGGCGGACAAGCGGGAGCCTAGCGTCTTAACCGCTCGTTCCTGATCCTGGGCGAAGAGCATCGCGTGTCCGGTGTCCAGGCAGAAACCGAAACAGTCAAATCCCGCGATCCCGTTGAGCGTGTCGACATATCGGACGGCCTCCTCCATATCCGAGCAAGGCGCTTGCATCTTTCTGCCGTTGTATCCGGTAAACATATTCTCCATGCAGACGCGAACGCCCGTATCCTTGCATACGGGGATCAATCCGCTGTAGAAGGCGATGTTCGTGTTCCACTCGTCATAACTGTCCAGCCTCTTACGGTCGCTGTACTGTTCGAATATCGGGTGGACGATCAGGTTCCCGCACTCCAGATAAGCGCACGCCTCCAGGCACCGCTTCGTCGCTCGAACCATGCGTTCGTTTCCCATTGGGATGGGGAACGGCGCGTGCGCCTGGTAAAAGCCGACGGCACTATTGACGGCGGCGGTTTTGAACGGTTCGAGCGCCGCGCGCGTCTCTTCCCAAGTTCCATCCAGTTCGGTCGTTTTTCTACCCGACTCGATGTCATTCCAGGGAAGGAACACGTCCAGATTGAAGTCCACACAGTTGAAGCCTGAGTCGTGGATCAGGCGGAACATTTCGGTCGGGGTGAACGATTGCTGCAGTCCGCTTGTCTGGATGCCGATGCGCATGGCGCACGCCTCCTATCAACCAAATCCAAGGGTCATAATCATTATATAGCGCAGATGCCGCCTCTGTCAATACGCAACCCCAATTTCAAACGATTCGTTCAGATATCTAAATGCTTCCAGGGTATGTGTCGATGATTTTGCACGTTTCGTTCAAATGGTGCTTGAAATCTTGAATGAAACGAGCTATCATGTGAACGTGCTGTTTGACGCATGAAATTCGCAGCAGGTTCGCGGTGGATTTTATGCGTCAAGCAGTGTAGTTGGAGGTTATGGATATGTCGAGAGCCGCTCGGTTCGGTCGTCGGTTCATTCAAGAACGGGAACTGTTACTGTTAGTGTTGCCGACGCTGGTATTCTATATATTGTTCCATTACGGACCGATGTATGGTTTGCGCATCGCTTTCATGGATTACAGCCCTTATCTGGGGTTTGCCAAAAGTAAGTGGGCGGGGCTGAAGCATTTCCGCAATTTCTTCGCCAATCCCATGAGTTGGGCCTATATCGGCAACACGCTTCATATTTCGATTGTTTCGTTCATTTTCGGATATCCCATACCCATCATCTTGGCGCTGATGTTCAACGCGCTGCCGCTCAAGCAGACGCGCAAACTGATCCAGTCCATCTTTTACATGCTCAACTTCGTGTCCGTCGTGGTGACCGTCGGTATGCTGCAGTTGTTCATCGCATCCGTATCCTCGCCCAACTTAGTATTCAACGGTAAGGTGCTTTTCCTGCCGCACGGCAGCAATCTGGACGGGTTCCGGCGTGTGTTCAACATGCCTGATCTGTGGCGCGGGTACCTGAACACCATCTATTACATCGCCGTGGGCACGGCAATCAATCTGGCTATGACGATGACCGGCGCGTTTGCCTTATCCCGCAAGAATTAAGGTGGTTTTATTAAAACGGCTTTATGGAAATGGCTTTATTAAGGCGGTTTAATCGGGTAAGTAGGAGGCGCGCCGGATGAAACCACGCGTACCCGAACGCCGCGCTGGCGCGCTGGTGGCCTGCGTGTGGCTGGTGTACATGGTCTCCTACCTGGGTCGGTACAACTTCGGCGCGGCAATAGGCGCGATGGTTGACGCTGGCGCGCTGTCCCGCTCGGATGCGGGCGTCATCACGTCGCTCTTTTTCTTCGCGTACATGGTGTGCCAAAGCCCGAGCGCCTTCGTTCTCCGCCAGTTCGATCCGGCGCGAGTCATCGGGTTCGGACTGGCGCTGTCCGCCGCCGCCAACGCGGCGCTGCCGTTTTGCCCAGTTCCCCTTGTTCGCCTGGTATGGCTCATCAACGGCGGTGTACAATCCGCGCTGTGGCCCGCTACCGTCCGTGTGCTGACCGAACGCCTGCCGGAAAGCCGCGTTATGCGCGCTATGACTGTCATAAACACCACAACCACCGTCGGTACGGCGCTTGTGTACCTCGTTTCCGCCGCTTGCCTGAAGTGGGGCGTTTGGCGCTATGCGTTCCTAGCGCCCGCCGCCATCCTGTTCGCCGCCGCGCTGGCTTGGCTGTACGCCATGCGCTGCATTGACGGGGAACCGCCCGATCATCCGGAGCATCAAGATGCGGCGGCCGAACCGCCCTCCCTTACTTCCCGCAAACCCTTCGCCCCAGTCGCCGGGCTGATCACCCTTCCGTTCTTGGCCATGCTGCTGCTCGCCGTCGTGAACGGATTCATACGCGACGGCGTGACCACCTGGCTGCCCACCTACGTTCAGGACAACTTTCAGATTAGTTCCGCCGCCGCCGTATTCCTGTCCGTCATCATCCCCGCGGCGCAGACCGTCGGGCCGTTCCTGGCGCAGCGGACATATGCAGTGCTGAAGACCCACAGCGTCGCCTGCGCCGCCTTGTATGCCGCCGCCTTTTTGAGCGTGCTGGCGCTCGCGTTCCCCGCGAACAGAAACCTCGCGGCGGTGTGCGTTTGCTTTACAGTCTGCGCCGTGATGATCACCGCCTTGAACACGGCGCTCGTTTGTTTTTATCCTATGGAATTCAAGGGACGCGCCGCGCAGGTTTCAAGCGTCGTGAACACATTTGTTTACGTTGGCAGCATCGCCGCCACCGGCGCGTTCGGCTTCCTGGCCGACCGCGAGGGCTGGCGGTCCGTTGTGATGCTGCTCTGCGCCGCCATCGGCGCGGCGTGCCTGACCTGCGTCGTGATGGCGCTGGCCGCGCGCTCTAAGGCGGGACGCCGCGTCTGAGGCAATAGGCGCGGGGAAGGATAACCGGACTATGTTTTATTTCTCCAGGCATGATTGAGGTGGTATGGCCATGCGAGATTATAGGCAATACTGGGATCTGGATTCCGAAGGGATATGCTGGCTGCCCGGAGAATTGCCGGACGCGCACAAGGATTCCCACAAAGATTCAATCGAAATGAGCGGCTTGCTCGCGTCATACATAGTTACGTTCGGGATTGACGAGGAAGGGCGGCTGGAACTAGGCCGCCACTGCATCTGGCCGACGTTGCGCACCATCCCGAACGATACTCACGCGTCCTATCAAGTGGATATCCTGGAAGGGTTGCCCGCGCTGCTGGTCAGCGGACGGCAGGCTGGCGAATATGCGGATGCGTTCCGATTAGACGTGAATGGTATGGTTCATCAGCAAGGGACATGCGGCGACAGGGTGTCTGTTTGCTTTAGCGGATGATCAATGGCACTAGGGTCTGTTCGAAAAAGATCGTGGTGGGGATCGGGGTGAATTTTTCGTCCCCACAAGGAGCGTGGAGGGAGGCGGACTGGAGGTCCGCTGACCGGAACAGCGACGCAG
>JAISBH010000026.1 GCA_031266295.1 Oscillospiraceae bacterium
AAGAAATTGCGCGAAAAACGTTGTGCTTTAACGGGTGGTATGCTAAACTAAAAAATGAACTTTAACTTGTTCATTTCGAAAGGGATAAGTTAGAAAATTTAAATAAAGGGAGACCAATAATGAGAAAATGGGTGACGGAAGATTGGGAATTTGAGCTAACCGCTACCGATGGAAAAGCCGGACACTGTAGGCTTGGTTTAGAAAAAGGAGATAAGTTTGTTTTTCAATATGAGTGTCCCGCTGGTATGTGTTCCAAAGCAATGCCGCAAGTATATACATGGTGCGAGGTTATTCGGTGTGGCGGCGACTTTACATACAGGGGTGTTAAGGAAAAATATGAAATGGATATGCCATGTCCCGACCACGTTATAAGTTTTCACCTTAAAGCATACCCCATAAATCGAGATGAAAACGGAAAACCTCTTCCTAATAAGGAAAGACCGAAAGATTAATGAGGTTGACCCGGCGCGGTAAAACTGATACGCTATACATATGCTGACAAAGACCGACATACTACGCGACACATTCGGCTTCGATTCATTCCGGCCTGGGCAGGACGTGGTCATAGACGGCACGCTGTCGGGGCGTGACGTGCTGGCCGTGATGCCAACGGGCGGCGGTAAATCGCTGGGTTATCAGATACCCGCGCTGATGACTAGCGGCGCAACGTTTGTCATATCTCCGCTGGTCTCATTAATGAAGGATCAGGTCGGCGCGCTTAAGCAAAACGGCGTTGCGGCCGCATATCTCAACAGCACGCTTACGCTTGGACAGTATCGCAAAGCGCTGGCGAATGCGGCGGCAGGGGCGTACAGTATCATATATATCGCGCCGGAGAGGCTGACCAGCCCTGATTTCCGCGCGTTCGCGATGGAGCATCCGCCCGCGAGGATCGCCGTGGACGAGGCGCACTGCGTATCGCAGTGGGGGATGGACTTCCGGCCCAGTTACCTGGATATACGTCCGTTTGTCGAAACCCTGCCCATCCGGCCCACGTTGGCCGCGTTTACGGCTACGGCCACTGAGCGGGTGAGGAATGATATCGTCGAGCTGCTGGGGTTGCGCGATCCGGTGCGGGCCATCGGCACATTCGACAGACCCAATCTATATTTCGACGTGAAAAAAGGACGCGGTGGTCGCGCACGCGACCAACTGCTTCTATCCGAGCTGACCGAGCTGAACGATAAGCGCGGACGCAGTGGGATTATCTACTGCGCTACACGCAAAACTGTTGACGCAGTCTGCGATATGCTGCGTAAAAGCGGTATCAACGCCGGGCGGTATCACGCAGGCATGAGCGACGACGAGCGGCGGGACAGCCAGGACGCGTTCGCGACCGATGACACTCCAATCCTTGTCGCGACCAACGCGTTCGGCATGGGTATTGATAAATCCAACGTGTCGTTTATAATCCATTACAACATGCCTGGCGATCTGGAGAGCTACTACCAAGAGGCTGGGCGCGCGGGCCGCGACGGTTCCGACGCGCTGTGCCTGCTGCTGTTCGCGCCAAGCGACATCATAGTTCGTCAAAATCTGCTAATGCATGGTGATGAATCTCGCGATCCTGAGTCGATGGATCGGGCGAAGCGTCGGCTGGAGGATATGATCAGCTACGCGACGAGCGGCGGGTGTCTGCGCGCGCGAATACTGAGCTACTTTGGCGAACATCCGCCTGAGCAATGTGGATCATGCGGGAATTGTAACAAGTTCCATGAATCCGTCGACGCCACCGACGTCGCGCGCACGGCGTTTGATTTCATCCGTACATCGGGCGGATCTTTTGGGTTAAAGACGCTCGCGGAGGCGCTGACTGGGACGCGGGGCGGCAAGAGCGGCGAGCGACTGCGGCGGGCAAGGGGATTCGGCGCGTTGAATCAATGGCTGCCGGCCCAACTCGCCGAATGGTTGCAGGCGTTTGCCGACAAAGGTTATCTGAAATGTGAGGTTATGCCGTTCTATTCGACACAGCTTTTGCCGCCCGCGATCGACGTGCTGAACGGCAAGCGGTGCATGTTAGATATTGTCAAGGACGATAAAACTAGCGCTTCTGCGGAGAATGTCGAATCCATTCCCCCGCGCGCTAGGCAATCCAGGGTTAAGGCTGCGGCTACCACCGCATCGGCTGTCGCGTTCGACGCCGAATTGTTCGAACGACTGAAGGCGCTGCGCCTCGAAATAGCCAAGGCGCAGCACATACCGGCTTACATGGTATTCAGCAACGCGACTCTGGAGGATATGTGCCGCAAGCGCCCGCGTACGCTGACCGCGATGCTGAACGTGACTGGCGTTGGCGAGCATAAGGTGCGCGCGTATGGGGAGAAGTTTCTGCAAGCGTTGAATTGACGTGAGTTTGATGGGATGTTACGCGAGTAGCATTGCCGCTGCGGCGGGACGCTGTTCGATCTGCGGATCGAAGGCGCTTTAAGTTTGTGGCGCCCCGCCACTATGGTGTAAGTTGACTGTTTCTTTATGGCATTATCACTGGCGGGGCGCTTCGTGGTTCTTCGTTCCAAACCCGGGGGAGGTCGGGAGGGGGACGTGAGTCCCCTTCCCGAAGGCGCGGATGCGCCGCGCTATCCGCCCTTTCGAAACCTGACCAGGCTTCGCCTGGACCATCGTGATACACATTCCATCGGTTTCGGCCAACCGGTTGTACCTGGATAGTCTACCTCGGAACGCAACCCGTTCCCCGTTGCTTGCGAACCACATGGTAACCGACAACCCTCATCGCCCCCCTAGGGGGAGATGTCGCCGCAGCGACAGAGGGGGTTCTCCCGGGGAGGGTGGGATGGTGATCGCAATTGAGCGTGGCGAGGGTGCGCAGCGCACTTCCCGAAGGCGCGGATGCGCCGCGTCGCCGCAGAAGACTAACCTTCCCCCCACTTCATCAAATAAATAATTTTCCCTGCCGCTTGTCTTGACAGCTTTCCTCTTGATACATATACTAATGTCATTCGGCTTGTGCTTATACATGGGGAGGAGCGCGTGGAGCGTACAACAACGTTATACGACAGACACATGAAGGCGGGGGCGCGCATGGCGCCGTTTGCTGGGTTTATGATGCCAATCCAGTACCCGTCGGGCATTATCGCCGAACATACGGCGGTTCGAACGACGGTTGGTTTGTTCGATGTGTCACATATGGGCGAGTTTCTAGTGGATGGTAAGGGCGCACAGGAATATTTGCAACGATTGGTGTGCAACGATATATCCGACTTAAATGCGAATGAGTGCCACTATTCACCAATTCTTAATGAAAACGGCGGCATAATCGATGATGTTTTAATAGCTAAACTGCATGATGGTCTATACGCTATGATCGTAAACGCGTCCAACGAGGCTAAGGATTTTTCTTGGATGCAGTCGAAGATTTTCGGCGACGTCGCGTTGTATAATATTTCGCGCGGCATATCGTCCATCGCACTGCAAGGTCCGCGTTCCGCCGATATCCTCTCTCGCCTGATGGAATCGGACGAGATACCCGCACGTTACTACTCCTTCTTTTCATGGGTCTCTGTGGCGGGTATCGCGTCGTTCGTCAGCCGCACGGGATATACCGGCGAGCATGGGGTTGAGATATA
>JAISBH010000188.1 GCA_031266295.1 Oscillospiraceae bacterium
GCGAACGTCCTGTGACATACGTCTAATATCCGAGCCGCTTCCCTGTGCGAGAACCGCCCGCTCTGGACTTCGCCCAGCATTTTATACCACAGTGGACTGCGTTTCTTGGGAGGGCGGCCAAACTTGACTCCGCGCAATTTTGCGGCTCGGATACCCTCTTTCTGGCGCTGCCTGATGTGGTCGCGCTCGGTATTAGCCACGTATGTAAGGAGCGCCAAAACGATATCACTGATAAGAGTTCCAGTTAGATCCCCTTTGCGGCGCGTGTCCAGCAGCGGCATATCCAGTACGACCACGTCGCATTCCTTTTCCTTGGTGATAATCCGCCACTGTTCCAGCGTCTCCCGATATGTGCGTCCAAGCCTGTCTATCGAAGATATCACGATCAGATCGCCCTTAATCGCCTTACCGATCATCCGGTGGTACTCGGGCCTGTTGAAGTCCTTACCCGACAATTTATCTGTATAGATGTTTTCTTCAGTAATTCCAAACTCTTTTGCGGCGATACACTGCCGATCCGCGTTCTGTTCCCTGCTACTTACACGAGCATAAAAGTATGTTTCCATAACTTTTCTCGCCTCCTTCAGTCCCTAGACGAATAAAGGCGAACTTATTTTTAATCTTTGTAGTTGTTATGATATGGATTGAATCGAATCTATTTCCTAATAGCATCGCTTGCAAAAGCAGCCGCTTGAATGTATACTCATGCCGATATTCATTTTAGGCAGGGGGATTATTAATGAAGCGCGTCCTTGTCGCGGGAAACATAAAGGATAGGAACGTTACTGTAACGCTGCGTTTCCTTGAACGCGTAAGCGCGGTCGGCGGTGTACCGTCCGTAGGCGCGGCGCTGACGGAGGCTGACGCCACAAAACTGGCGGAGGCGTTCGACGCCGTAATACTGACCGGAGGGTTCGACGTGCCGCCTGGAAGGTACGGCCAGTCGGCACATCGATCCAATAATTATGACGATCCCGCGCGCGATAGTTCGGACGAATGGATCATACGCGCGTTTCTCGCTAAAGGAAAGCGTGTGATGGGCATATGCCGCGGCTGCCAAGCTGTTAACGTGTATATGGGCGGCACGCTGCATCAGCACCTGCCGGATGCGTTCGATCCGGTGCTATGGCACGCGAACAATATATACGGACGCCATCCGATTACGGTAGCGGAAGGTTCGGCGCTTGCGTCGCTGCTGGGTGAAATTTCGCCGAGCGTCAACTCCAGTCATCACCAGGCGATCGACAGGCCGGGCGAAGGGTTGACGGTGTGCGCCGCCGCGCCAGACGGGGTCGTCGAGGCGGCGGAGGGGGAGAATACGATGCTTATTCAGTGGCATCCAGAGTATATGGAGGGTGAGCATGACGCGCTGTTCAGGTGGCTGATTGAGTAAGTGAAAAATTTGGTATTAAATGCAAGATAAATTGTATTGCTTGCAATATGTACTGTCAACTGATATAATTCCACGTGGATGATTTGCCGCAAAACAACATGAACAAGCCATAAGCACATCACAAACAAGGAGGCTCATTCCAATGGAACAGCTCCCCGCCGCCCGGTCGAACGGACCAGGACCGGACGCGACCGACCGACAGGACCTCATTCGCAAGCTGAACCGATCCGGAAAACGGCTTAGCAAAGGCCATCGCCGGATTGCGGAATATATCGTGGAGCACTATGACCGCGCGGTGTTTATGACCGCGTCCAAGCTAGGTGAGCAGGTTGGCATCAGTGAATCGACCGTCGTTAGGTTCGCGGCGGCGCTGGGGTACGAGGGTTACCCTCAGTTGCAGCGCGCTCTGCAGGAACTCGTGCGTCATCGCCTCACTGCTGTCCAGCGCTACGAGATGTCCACCGAGATGAAACCATCTCAAGTGCTGCAGACCGTGCTGAAATCCGATATGAGCAACATCCGTCAGACGATCGAGGAGGTCGACGAGGGTGCGTTCAACGAGGTTGTCTCAAGGATATTGAATGCGCGCAACATATATGTGCTGGGCGTGCGCGCCGCCGCGCCGCTTGCGTCGTTTCTTGGGTATTACCTAAGCTACCTGTTCGACAATGTACGTGTGGCTGCGGCGGGTGTGCTGGATGTATTCGAGGGGATCGCGCGCATTAACGAGCGGGACGTGCTGATCGGCATAAGTTTTCCGCGCTATTCCACGCGAACGCTGGAGGCGATGGAGTTCGCGAAGTCACGCGGCGCGCAGGTTATAGCGATTACTGACGGACCGATGTCACCGCTGGCGGACGTCGCGTCCATCGCGTTGAACGCGCGCACCGATATGGCGTCGTTTGTGGACTCGCTGGCAGCGCCGCTCTCGCTGATAAACGCTCTGATAGTTGCGCTAGGGCTGAACCGCCAGCAAGATGTAGGGCAGCATTTCCAATTGCTGGAAGACATTTGGAACGCGTATCACGTATACACCGAAAAGGATAAGGCGTGACCGCTGAAATAGAGCGAACAGTTGCTGTGATCGGCGGCGGCCCGTCGGGTATGACGGCCGCGATCCGCGCGTCGGAGGCAGGCGCGCGGGTCGTTCTGTTGGAGCGCAATGAGAAGCTGGGCAAGAAACTCTACATAACGGGTAAGGGCCGCTGCAACGTTACCAACACCGCCGACGCAGAGCGCACCCAGGCGTATATAATGCGCGGCGCGGCATTCATGCGTTCGCCGCTGGCGGCATTCGACTGCCGCGCTCTGCGCGAATGGCTGGAGTCGTTGGGTGTACCCACGGTCGAGGAACGCGGCGGCAGGGTCTTCCCCGCCAGCATGAAGGCCAGCGATGTCACCCGCGCGCTGTCGCGTGAACTGGATCGGCTGGGCGTCGACGTTTGGCTGAACGCGCGGGTTGTATCAGTTGATCGTGAAGCAGACGCGATCGCTGGAGTTACGTTATCGATCGGTGGCCGCATAAGTTGCTCCGCTGTGATAATCTCCACCGGAGGGATGAGTTATCCTCTTACAGGATCGACGGGCGACGGATATGTTTTTGCTGAGGCACTGGGACACAGGGTTATACCTCCCCGCCCGGTGTTGACGCCACTGACGTCGGATGAACGATGGGTTCGCGTGCTACAGGGGTTAACGCTGCGCAACGTGACCCTTGCAGCGCAGTGGCGAGACAAGCGGTTCTATGAGGAGCAAGGGGAGCTGCTGTTTACGCACTTTGGACTGTCGGGGCCGCTGGCGCTGACGCTGTCTAGTCGCGTCCCGGATGGCGCGGCATGGAGTGATACGCGCGTATCCATCGACTTGAAGCCTGGCATGACGCCGGAGGAGGTTGACGCAAGGTTGGTGCGCGAGTTGACCGAGAATCCTCGGCGGCGGTTGGCAACGCTGCTGACTGGCTGGGTGCCAGAACGGCTGGCGCACGAGCTGCCGGAGCGGTGCGGCGTCGCGCCGGAGACGATGGCTGCGAGAGTAACGCGCGGCGACCGCTTGCGACTTGCGCACACGATAAAGGCGCTGCCCGTCGGCGTTGGCGGAACGCGCGGCTTTGACGAGGCCGTAGTAACGCGCGGCGGCGTCGATCTAAAGGAAGTTGATCCCAAGACGATGGCGTCTAAGCTAGTGCGAGGACTATACTTTGCGGGCGAAGTGCTCGACATAGACGCCCTCACTGGCGGATTCAATCTTCAGGCGGCGTTCGCGACGGGAAACCAGGCTGGCAGGGCGGCGGCGCGATTCTCTTCCGCCGTTCGATAACGGCGTCATACTAAAGGAGCCGTCGGTTCACATCGCCGGTTCTATGAAAAAACCGAGATTGATACAATCAGGCGCGGCGGTTTCAGTCCTCCGCTCGGCGGAAAATGGGCGTGAAACCGCTTGATTTAAGGGCTTTTGCGGAGTCGACCATCTCCGCGAGAGCCTTTTTGCCTGTCTGCAATTCGTGGTCGGCGGGGTCGCCCGTCTTGCGGTCGCTACTGCCATCATCGGAAATGCACACCCCCTTTCAGGATTTTAGGCAAAATTATAAGGTATAGGCAAAGTTAAAAGGTTCAAGGTCACGGCATTAACACCTTATCTTCTTCGCCTTTTTAAGCCCCGCTAAATACTGATTCTTTACGCCGTTTTCCTGCTCGGATTCAGCGATAGAAGTCAGCTTCTCATACAGGTCGCTTTTGGCATACTGCGGTATCAGGATTATCCGGCCAAGCGCGTATCCACTGCCCCAACGAACTACCGTCCCCTCATTGCCGCTGTTTGCGAGCAGTTTGGAAACAAGGCCGCCAAGCTGCTCGGCAAACAAAGGCGCTATATTACCGATTACCCGCGATGCTTCTCGTTTTAGGGTGTTGTTGTCGGAGATGACGTATTTCTCAGCGAAAGCGAGCCACGCCATGTCTGACAAAGCCGGTTCGGAGCGGGAAACTTCCTCCATTGCTTCGAGGATAATCACTAAGTCTTTGTCGGTAAGCCCCGACAATGTAGATAAGCCGTCTATGGACAGTTCATTGCACTTTATCGCTTCAGCGAGCGCTGTTCGCTTCTCGACAGCCTTTTTAACTTTGTCGTGTAAGATTTCCAGTACATTCATTTACGCTTCCTCACTTTCGGCTTAATCAGGTCGTAGCTGTTGCCGACCATCCTCTTTATATCTTCCTCTGGCACGTCGCCGCCGACGGCTACCGTGTTCCAGTAGGTCTTGTTCATGTGGTAGGCCGACGTCACATTCGCAAAAGCCTTCCGCAGGAAGTCCGCCTCGAACGGGTCGCATTTCAGGTTGGCGCACAGCTTGCCGTTCCGCTCGTAAATCAGCGCGAAGGACTCCTTGTTTGTCCCGTGCCGTATGACCGTCCATGCGCCGGTGTCGGCGATGTCGTCAAACGTGTAATCCTCCTTGAGTCCATCATTCCGTCAACCCGTCAATCTTGCATCCAACCGTCAGCCGAACAGTGCCTTTAGTATCCCCGCCGCGACCGCAGAGCCGATAACGCCTGCGACATTCGGCCCCATCGCGTGCATCAGCAGGTAGTTGCCGGGGTTTGCGCGCTGGCCCTCTATCTGGGAGACGCGCGCCGCCATCGGCACGGCGGATACCCCTGCGGAGCCGATCAACGGATTCACCTTGCCGCGCGTGAAGAAGCACATCACCTTGCCAAGCAATGTGCCGCCTATAGTCGAGAACATGAACGCGAACAGACCCAGCGCGATAATTCCCAGCGTTTCCGGCTTGAGGAACGTTGTGCCCTCAGCCGTCGCGCCAACTGTGGTGCCCAGGAAGATTACGACGATGTTCATCAGCGAATTCTGCGCGGTGTCGCTCAGGCGATCGACCACGCCGGATTCACGTAGCAGATTCCCTAGCATAAGCAGCCCGATGAGCGGCGCGACCGACGGCAGGAATAGTACGACCAGTATCGTGATCAGTATCGGGAAGCATATCTTCTCCACCTTGGAAACGGAACGCAGCTGCTCCATCTTGATAGAGCGTTCCTTTTGAGTGGTTAACAGGCGCATGATAGGCGGCTGGATTAGCGGTATCAGCGCCATGTACGAATACGCCGCAATCGCGATCGGCGCGAGCAGATGCGGGGCGAGCGCTGTAGTCAGCCATATGGCGGTTGGGCCGTCCGCGCCACCGATGATGCCGATAGACGAGGCCTCCTGCGCGTTGAATCCCAGCAATGTAGCGACGACGAAAGCGCACACTATGCCCAACTGCGCTGCCGCACCCAGCAATAGACTAGCCGGATTCGCAATCAACGGCCCGAAGTCTGTCATCGCGCCTACGCCCAGGAATATCAGCGAGGGATAAATCCCCTTTTTCACGCCTAGATATAAATAGTAGAGCATACCGCCGCTCGTGCTTTCATCAGGCGGAGCGGCCATCAGGTCGGCCATGGGTAGGTTGGCCAGCAGCATCCCAAACGCGATGGGCAGTAGGAGCAGCGGTTCAAACTTCTTTGCGATCGCAAGATAGGCCAACACGCACGCAAGCGCGATCATCACGCACGACTGCCATGTCAGCGCGGTGAATCCTGACGTTTCAATGAGTTTAAGCAATGATTCCCGGATCATCGGCCGTTACCCCCTTCCCCTGGAGTCCGCAGCTGAATCATCCCGCTTCCTGCCGCCTATTACAGCTATTACGCCGGTGAATACCTTGATCAGTACCAACAGTATAATTAACACGGCGAATACTACCACAACCACAAACAACCCGGTCAGCAAACTCTCACTCAACGGCATAGACATTACCTCCTTAGCATTCAAAAATAATTTTACATCTCTCTAAGTGGGTTGTCAAATATTAGCGTGCAGGCATGTACAGGACGCGCGTCATGGATCTTCGACATTAACAAGAGAGCGAAGTGGTGGAAAAGTGAGACATCACTTGAATTTTCTGCTAAATTGGGACATTTGGTATTGTACAATGTGTTATGATATAATAAATTAGCTGATTCGGAGGCTGCCGATGAGGCTATGGATTGTTCAAGTAAAGAATGCATCGTCGTTCTACGTTGTCGAGTGTATACGCTAAAGAGGTAAACGAACAAACCGTGTTGATGAGCGGTTGGGAACGTTGGATGAAGTGATAGCAAAAGCAAGCGGGGAAGACCCAATCGTGTGGGCAAAGCACTATGCCGCTCGTTTAACTCAGTTGGAGGCAGAGGGTAAGCGCTAGGTCGTTGCGCGGTATTTGCCAACAGAGCGTCTGAGCAAGGGAGAACAGCGCCTGTACAACGGCGGGTACTTGTTTTTGCATAAGATCTACCACTCGTTAGAATTAGACAAGATGTGCGCTGAAATCACGAAGAGGAATCAGTCTGACCATGCTCTGAGTGATATTCTATCAAAGTTAGTATATTGCAGGATATTGTATCCGTCCTTGAACTTTGCTCCAGACGGTTCTGCCCTCAAATCGAAGTACGGCGCAAGTTGCGGCGTATAGGTGAACCCATATGGGCTCGGGTCGTAAGTATCCATCAATTCCCACAAAAGCCCGATGGCGTTACCAAACTCATTCGGGTCAACAAATGGTGCGCCTTGAAAATACAGCATCGTGCAGGGCGGCAATTCCGCCACTTCGTGTCTTTCGGGAATTGGCTTGCAATAATCGAGTGGTACTTCAATACCGGCGGCGGTGTTGCC
>JAISBH010000290.1 GCA_031266295.1 Oscillospiraceae bacterium
CCCTTTCGAAACCTGACCAGGCTTCGCCTGGACCATCGCGGCACACAAGCCATCGGTTTCAGCCAGCCGACTGTGTTCCGATACTCTATCTCGTAACGTAACCGACAACCCTCATCGCCCCCCTAGGGGGAGATGTCGCCGCAGCGACAGAGGGGGTTCTCCCCGCGCCGCAGCGACAGAGGGGGATCCCACCCCGTATTAAGGAGCAAGCATAATGAAGATCCGTTCAATCGAACTGTTCCAAGTCCCGCCACGCTGGCTCTTCCTGAAAATGACTACCGAATCCGGCCTGGCCGGCTGGGGCGAGCCGGTCGTCGAGGGCCGCGCCGCTACTGTCGCGGCGTGCGTTCGCGAAATGAGCGAGACCCTCGTCGGGAAAAGCGCAGGCGATATCGAGGACGCGTTCCAAACCTTGTACCGCACGGGATTCTATCGCGGCGGCCCAATACTGACCAGCGCGCTCTCTGGCATCGAGCAGGCCATGTGGGACATCAAGGGCAAATTCCACAACATGCCGGTGTACGAATTCCTCGGCGGAAAGGTGCGCGACCGGATCGAGGTATACCGCTGGATCGGCGGCGATCACCCGCGTGACACTGCGTCCGGCGCGCTCGAAGCCCTCGCCCAAGGCTATCGCGCCGTCAAAATGAACGCGACAGACCAACTGCGCTGGATCGACACTCATGACCTCCTAGACGCAACGGTCGCCCGTGTCGCGGCGATCCGCGACGCCGTCGGCGATCAACTGTGCATCGCGGTTGACTTCCATGGCCGCGTACACAAAACGATGGCCAAAACCCTCATGCGCAAGCTCGAACCGTACAACCTAATGTTCGTCGAAGAACCCGTCCTCACCGAGAATGAAGACGAATTCCTCGAGCTGGCACGCTCCACGCATATCCCGATCGCTACTGGCGAGCGCAACTTCACCCGATGGGGATTCAAGCGTATGCTCACGCGCGGCGGCATCGACGTCATCCAGCCTGACGTCAGCCACTGCGGCGGCATACTCGAGACTCGCAAGATAGCGTCAATGGCCGAGGCGTTCGACGTCGCGCTCGCTCCTCACTGCCCGCTTGGCCCGATCGCGCTGGCGGCGTGCCTGCAGGTGGATTTCTGCTCGCCCAACGCATTTATCCAGGAACAGAGCGCAGGCATCCACTACAACGAAGGGTATGACTTGCTCAATTACCTGAGCAACCCTGAGGTGTTTGACTTCCGCGATGGATATGCGCATCTGCCGACCAAACCGGGCCTGGGCGTCGACGTCAACGAGGATTATGTGCGCAAAATGGCCCGCGAAGGACATAACTGGCACAACCCAATCTGGCGCGACAGTGATGGCGTTATCGCGGAATGGTGACGGCGGCGGCCCATTAGTTATCCATCCGCTCCGACCACTCGTGCATCAGTTCAACCGAGCCGCCCTGCAGTTCATACAGCTGGAACCGCAGCGCGCCGTCCGGCAGAATCAGGGTGTGCAGCGCCTCTATCAGCCTAGGCACACCGTCGTCCAGGTCGTATACCGAATCGACATAGGCCGGGCAATCGGTATCCTTGGGACTCGCGTTGGTGTATATGCGCTGAACCTGCGCGTCGAACGAAGGTTCGTTCTTGAGAATTTCATACGCCTCGGCGCGGACAAAACGCCATGGATGAGCCGGGTCGTCAGGGTCCCCGTACGGATCAAATAGCCAGTATTGATAATGAGTCTGGTTGTCGGCATAATCCGCCAGCACGCGAAAGTCCGGATATCCGTCGAAGTTCATGTCCTCAAGGATGAAGTTCGCGTCGCGATTCAGCTGTCCGGCTGATTGTACGGCGATGGTTTGAATGACGTCGTGCCGGTCGTCCAGTACGCGGACAATCTCCGTCGCGGCTTCGCTAGGCGTATCGGTGCGCTCGCCTGTTTCCAGCAACTGGATTGTGACGGATATGCTGTCGCGCCCGAATGTGAACTCGTCGGACGTGAGCACGCGCGCCTTGCCGATGGGCGAGAGGAACTGCGGCTGCATGTACCCGGACGCGCCCGGCGCCGAGACGTGCAGCCACTCTCCCACAACGCCCAGCACGTCTATCAGTGCGCCACTAGGATACTGCTCGATCACGCGCGAGTTGTGGAACGGGCGCTCGCGCAGATTCAGCCAACCCGGCTCGCTGCGGCTTTGCACTGCCAACACGGGCGAGTATGGTACGGGTTTATCCGCTTCCGGGTCTGACGCGTCCCACTCGATCAGGCGAGAACGCTCCATGTATCCCGTCGCCGACGCTGGATCGTCCGGTGATCCGACGCGCACGGGAACCATTAGCCCCTCGCTCTCCGACTCCAGAAACAGTACGTTCACGCCAGCGTAATACCCGCCCAGCGTCAGACTGGACGCGCTAGGTTCGGCGTATAGCGGCAGCAGCTCCTCGGGCGATTCCGTCGCGATGACCCCGACGCGCCACGCGGGTTCGGGCAATGGGTTTTCCCGCGCTTCCTCCGCGCGGCTGCCGACAAACGTCAGCGCTATTATAATGACCGCCGCCAGCGTCAGCGCGCGGCGGATCTTGTTTAACCATGTTAATACAACGCGCATATCATCCTCCTTTGCAATTCCTCCCAACTATCAACAATTCTAGCAGAGTCTCTCAAATCCTCTTGTCAATTTATGGCAATATAACGTATAGGTATATAACACAATAAGACGGTACGAACCGCACCGCCTTAGGCTGCCAACTAGGGCCTGTTCGAAAAAGATCGCGGTGGGGATTGGGGGGGATTTTTCGTCCCCACAAGGAGCGTGAAGGGAGGCGGACTGGAGATCCGTCGACCGGAACAGCGACGCGGTGGGGGCGGAAAAGACATCCTAAGACCCACCGCGATCTTTTTCGAACAGGCCCTAAATCATCTGTTAGCGCGAATGATCCGGTTAAACTGCGCGCGTCACCTTGCCGCTGCGCAGACAACGCGTGCAGACATACAGATGTTTATGCACACCGTCAACAACAACACGGACACGCTGGGTATTTGGCGCCCATACGCGGTGAGTGCGCCGAACGGAGTGACTGACGTTATTGCCGTGCATCAAGCCTTTATTGCAAACCTCGCAGAACTTTCCCAAAGGAAACCCCTCCTCACGTAAACACAGAACTGGATTATATAGATTGTAACACACGCGGCGGGAAATTGCAACAGGTTTTTTATATATATCCCAGCATAAGTATAGGGGGGGGCGATAGCAATATAAACTTAGATGGGTGATTGTGTCTGCTGGACTGTTGGGGCGGGTTCGGGCGCTGCTGGTGAATGGATCGGCGATGGTGTCGGGGTTGGAGTTGGCGATGGCGTCGGCGATGGACTCGGGGTTAGCGTCGGCACCGGGGTCGGCACTGGAGTCGGCGTTAGCGTCGGCACTGGAGTCGGCGACGGCGTCGGTGTGGCCGCCGCTTCCGCGTAGATATGTCCCAGAGTGATCTTGCCCGCTTTGCCGTCGGCTCCAAGCCCATACATCTTTTGATACGCCTTGACCGCGTCGCGGGTGCCGTTCCAGTATCCGCCTGTTATCGTGCCAGCGTAGAAACCCAGTTCCGTCAGCTTGTTCTGCAGCCAGAATACATCCTCGCCCGCGCTGCCTACTCCCAGCGTGCGTATCTTCGTCTCTGGCGGCGTGTGGGGGTTATATAACGGCGTCAGCGTAGGCTGCGGTGTGCTCACGGGCAGCATGTTCGCCTTATTGAGTGCTGGCGGTTTAAGCGCCATAGCCCCCTCGGGATCGGCCTTTCCCCGTATAACGTCCACCACCGTGCCCGCGCCGCAGTTATCGTATATCCACTTTGCCTCCGACACCAGCAGCCTGATGCATCCGTGAGAGGCCTTCTTCCCCAGGTTATAATACGAACCGACAGCCAGATCCATCGCGTCGGGCGTGTTGTA
This sequence comes from Oscillospiraceae bacterium, assembly GCA_031266295.1. GTDB lineage: Bacteria > Bacillota > Clostridia > Christensenellales > Aristaeellaceae > BNUH01. Next base: position 3,917 of record JAISBH010000290.1, read on the forward strand.
TATGACCGAGTGAAACGCGATCGAGCTGGATATCCGCGTCCAATACTGCGCGTATGAACCCCACTTGTCGAAAAAGCACCAGCGCGCGGTCGCTCCATTGAGTACGTACTGCCTCTCTGGCGTTGGATTGGCGTCCGTGCCCGTCGAGCAGAGCATACGCTTGACTACGTTGGTGTAACCGCCATTCGCGTCGAGTCCGTAGACCGTCACTACTTGATTGACCACGTCGATCGTGATGTAATACTCCGGCGGAGGGGGCGTGGGCTTAGGGGTTGGCGTAGCGGACGCGTCGCGCGGCTGCGGATCGTTGAACAGCTTCTCCCACGTCTTGCGCCCCACTATACCGTCGGCGTTCAGTCCGTTGCTGTTCTGAAACGCCTTGACTGCGTTGCGCGTGTTCTTATAAAACTCACCTGAGATAACGTCGGTATAATATCCCAGCTGCGCCAACCGTATCTGAATGTATCGCACCTCCGCGCCGGTCGAGTTGTACTCGCGGCTGCCCGGAAACTCCGGTATAACGGCGGGCAGCGTCGGACCAGGCGTCGGCTTTGGCGTGGGTTTCGGGGTAGGCGTGGAGCGCGGCGACGCCGCTTGGCTGAATATCAGCCGCTGCAGGCCTATGGTGGCCGTGCCGGTGCGTGTTAAACCATTCTCGCTCTGGAACTGATTGACTGCGTCGCGCGTACGCTCTTGATAGGTTCCGGTGATCCGGAATGTATAATACCCCAGCTGTGTCAGCCGCTCTTGAAGCAGCCGCACGTCTTCGCCAGTCGAATCGTATCTAAGCGTCCGCGTCGGGTTGACCGTCTGTTCAAACGGCTCGGCCAGAAATTCCGTTGCGATGTCGCCGCCGAGTATCGTTTCAGTTTCCTCCGGCTTCGGGGAGGGAGAGGGTTCGCTGGACTCAGTTTGATCGAACAGCTCTTCGGTTGAGCCGTCCGTTATCGGCGTCGACTCTTCGCCATCCGGCACCGTAAGAACGTTCGTCGGGGGAGTGGCGTTGTCGATTGCCTCCGGTATATATGATTCCGCGCCGACGATGCCCGCGCATGATATCATCCAGATCGCCATCAGCAACGCGGCGATCCTCATCATCCCACTGTTTCCCGATATGATCAACCCGATAAAGCCGTTCTGTTCGCGCATTGCCCGCCACTCCTAACCTGTCGAACAATCTCTCCCATGCCTCGTCCAACGTATAAACAACGCTCAACCCAGCCTTATTATTGCAGGCTTAACTAAGTTTAGCGCGCCACACTGCCGCGAATTGGTAAAGATTGCCGAGTTCAGGCTCGAAGTGAACGCCGAATCGAGGATCGGTTCCGTTCCGGCGGGTGCGTTCGATCGCGGAGCAGGTGGTGTCTACGGCCAATGCGGCGGACTCGCCGACGGGCGCTCCGGCCAGCATCGCGCCCAGAAACACGCTAGCGAACAGATCTCCGGTACCGTACCATACGCCAGGGATGGCGGGACGTTTAACGAATAGATCGCCCGAACCGGATCTGTCGGATACCGCAACGCCGAGCTGCCCGTCGTCAAACCCGATGCCTGTTATCAGGGCGCATTTCGGCCCTAACGACAGCAGCGACTCTAGCGTTTCGCTAAGCGCGCGTTCTGTCCGCACCTCCGCGCTGTACGGTTGATTCAGAAGCATCGCGGCCTCGGTCAGGTTGGGGGTTATAATATCGGCTTTCGCGCATAAACGCCGCATCGCGCTGACCATGTCCGCCGTGTATGTCTTATACAGTACGCCGTGGTCGCCCATGACTGGATCGACCAGCACGAGAGTATCGGAACCGCGCAGCATATCGACTGCGTCGCTGATCGCGGCCAGTTGCTGCGCGGATGCCGCGAAACCTGTGTATATCGCGTCGAATCTTAAGCCCAGCGAAGCCCAGTGCGCGGCGGTGCGAGGCAGATCCTCCGTCAGGTCGCGGTATGTGAAGCCCGGTATGTTGCCCGTGTGGGTGGAGAGTATCGCGGTGGGCAGCGCGCAGACCTCGCAGCCCATCGCCGAGAGAGTGGGCAGCGCGATGGTCAGCGAGCATTTGCCCGCGCCGGAAAGGTCATGGATAGCTGCGATGTGCGGGGGGATGGTGGGGGAGCTATTGGTGGAGTTTTCCATTGCGCCTCCGGTTTTTTTATGTGATAGTTTTCGCTAGTGCGGTGAGGTTGCGCTGCGTAGTATCCGGCTATTCGCTGCGGCGGGACGCTGTTCGATCTGCGGATCGAATGCGCTTTAAGTTTGTGGCGCCCCGCCACTATGATGCGAGCTGTCAACTTCTTTATAGAATTTTCACTGGTGGGGCGCAGAGTTGGAACGGGGGAACGAGGAACGCCCCCCTTCCCCCCCGATGGGGGGTACAATGGGGGTTTACGGGACTCTGTCCCGATACCCTGCGAAGGGCTATCCGCCCTTTCGAAACCTGACCAGGCTTCGCCTGGACCATCGTGATACACAATCCATCGGCTTCGGCCAATCAGTTATGTTCTGATACTCAATCTCGTAACGTAACCGACAACCCTCATCGCCCCCCTAGGGGGAGATGTCGCCGCAGCGACAGAGGGGGTTCCCCCGGGGGTGGTGGGGAGGGGGCCGTGTGACCCCTTCCCGAAAGCGCGGATGCGCCGCGCTATCCGCCCTTTCGAAACCTGACCAGGCTTCGCCTGGACCATCGTGATACACAATCTAC
>JAISBH010000293.1 GCA_031266295.1 Oscillospiraceae bacterium
GAGAGAACGTGGGAACCGGTTGCGTTCCGGAACAGACTATCCAGGTACAACCGGTTGGTCGAAGCCGGTAGAACGTGTATCACGATGGTCCAGGCGAAGCCTGGTCAGGTTTCGAAAGGGCGGATAGCCCTTCGCTGGGTCTGGGACAGAGTCCCAGGCTCCCCGCTGGGACGTTCCTCGTTCCTACGTACCAACTCCTGCGCCCGCCAGTAAAACGCTATAAAGAAGTTGACAACTTACGCCATTGTGGCGGGCGCCACAAACTTAAAGCGCATTCGGTTCGCAAACCGAACAGCGTCCCGCCGCAGCGATTCGTGCGGCATCCCAGACACATTCATGTATAGAATAACGCATCCGCCGGAATAAAATAAAGCGGCTCATCCAGGTCGGCGTCGAAGTCGCCGCGTTCCGGCGCGTCCGCGTGGATTACGATGGCGTATATCCCATCGTGCTCGCGGCGAAAACCCATTACGCGCACCGCCTGTCTGTAAGCGGGTGGTTCAACCGCGTCGTCTCCGTTATCTTCAAGTATGATACGCACGTTCTGATCGACTATAAACGCCTCGCGTTCGGACGCGGCTCCAGTAGGCAATTCAAATTCCGATATGAAATAATCGTGATGTTCCAGCCTAAGCGCGACGAGCTGGTCTAGCGCGTCATAACTATTCCTTAAACGACTATAGTATTGGATGGCCCTGAATATGTCGCCGCGCTTATGCGCATACTCGGCTTTCACTTTGCGCAGATATGACCGTGTATCACAGAAGCCCGCCTCCGCAAGCGGGCGCAGTTTTGGTATCGCGTCAGCGTATTTTCCCGCCTCCGCTCGTTGTATGGCGTCAATGTACTCCAGATATGACGCGCTGTCACCGTAACCTGCTGCCCGCTCGAACAGAACGCGCGAGCTTTCCAGTTCGCCGTCCTCGAATTGCTCCGTCGCTTCACGGTAAAACACAGCGGAGTCTCCTCCTTCTCCGTCTCCAGCGAAGGCGGTTGCGTTAAATACAAGCGCGGCGATTAGCGCGCAAACTGATAAACCTTGCCACACTCTAGTCATAGTCGCCATACTTCCAGTAACTATCCAGCATGTAGGCATTCTCCCACGGCACGGAGTTATCGCCCCCTACTAATACCCCTTCCTTCCAGGCTCCATGGTTTACGCTAGGTTCTGCGTCCTTCCCATTACTTATTACCGCAAAGCATTCGCCGTCGGGCAGCCCGTTCTTGAAATCGCCGAAGAACGCCTTATTATAGTCGCGCAAAACCAATCCACGACCATTGTGTAACGGCGAATACTCATCGCCGTCGAACAGCCACATAGACCAGTGGAACGATTCGCGCAAGAAATGAACCAGATCCTCTTCCCATTCAACATCCACGCCGTTTATTGAGTCATAACCTCTATCAAGGATGGTTCTAGCTGACTCAACCTCGCCGGATTCCATGGCGTCGTATAAAGCACGCATCCGCTCATCGAGATAGTCCGGAATATACGCGTCCACTCCATTATATTTATACATCTCCTTAGATCGATAACCCATAGCGGCGTTGTAAATCGAAGGCCCTTCAGGCAGGGATTGCGCCAAAGATATCATCCTGTCAACGCTGTCCAGCAGCGGGCGTTCGCCCTCGTGCACCCCTTCAAGCAGCACTATAGCCCATTCGATATCACCTTCGTCGCTGGCCTGACGCGCTTTCATATACAAGGATAGCGAATATGCCGGCGGTATGGGGAATTCGGTTGCATTCCACGGCTTATTACGGTAGTCAAACAAACGGTAACCCTTTTCATTATCGCTTTTTTGTATTTCCCACAGCCGATACCGCGCCGCGCTGTATTCCGCGCGTTCCACAAACGTCATCAACTCGGCGAACTGGATGTACTGGTCTATTTGCGCGTCATCCATATACGCGTCATTCTTCAGGCTTGCGAACAACTCAGTCGCTTTCTGCAGCGCCGGAACTTGTTCATACTGCGCGTAGCCCACACTCAGCAGCCACAGCGCGGTATCGTACCTTTCGGACGGGTCTTCGGGTATCGGGAATGGCTCCGGCAGCGTAATGCGTTTCTGCGCGGCGATTTCCTTGTACTGCGTAGGCATTGGCGTAACATGCGGATAGACGACCGGAGACGCGCCGATGGCCGCGCGGTGAGTGTCCGCCTCCGAGCCGTTCAAAGGCTGGAGATACTTCGTAGGTATATAACCTTCCTTACCTTGAACCGTTTTTACACGCGTCCAGTCCTCGCCGTCGTCGCCTGAGACGATTTCAAATGTCTCAACGATATCTTTCTTGCCCAGCGTCCCCACAGTGTTAGCCTTCTTGGGTTCAGGGCGCAGGTTGACTGAATTGGTCGTTAGTCTTGCGTAATGATCTGTGGCGGGCGGCGCGGCCTTCAGCGCGGCGATATAATTTATCTCGTTGGCTTCGTCCATGTACTGCAATCGGCGGGCATATAGATACCCGACGGGCGCGCTGCGATCCGCGTCCGGGTCAAGCGTCGGCAGCGCGGCCAACGCCCACGCCTCGCCTTGTTTGTCCCATTCAAACTTAATCACGCGAACGACGTCCCACTGTTTTAACATGCGGTCATGCAGGGCGTTATCATTGTCATACTGCATTTTCTTCATTGGGGCTTCCATTTCAGGAATGACGTAGGCGAATCCGCCGATCTTAGCGTTCTTTGGCAGGGGTTCTTTAGTGATGTCAATATCCGGATTCGCGGTCTTTAAATTTACCAATAACGTCGGCGCGTCCTTGAAGTCCCCGACACGATCCAAAAGAATCATCGCGCTATGGGCGTCGCCATTCTCCTCCAGAGCGCGTCGCGCCTGCGCATAATCGTATAACCGCACAGTATCCAGGAATTCCATGCCGCTCAGCGTGAAGAACACGCACGACGCGTCATACCATTCCTCTTTCGCCGCATATTCCAAACCTTCTATATAGTAATAGTAGGCCGCACTGTCGGCGTAGTTCTTTGTCTTTTTGAATAACGCCTTCGCCTGCTCATACTCGCTTGCGCCCTCGTTGAACAGGGACAGCGCGAGCGCGTAGTCACGTGAGGTTGCCGAATGGGAGTACAGCAACTCATCCAGCAGGGATGTTAACGGTATAAACAATAGGGCAAGTATGACAGAGACGATTCGTTTGGAATTACTACTGCGCCCCATGGTAAGCCCCCAATCATGCGTGTTTAGCTGAGCGTGATCCCTATATATTGTAGCAGAATATGGTAATCACTGCAATATTGAAATCAGTACAGGCGCGCTTTCGAGCAACCGGTCATCTGCGTATACCTCCAGTGTCAGCGGCTGTTCAGGCCATGAACCATCGTTATTACTGTATAGCTTGCTCAGCAGGCCTTGTAGCGGGTAGCAGAAGTTCCTTGAGTTATACCCTTCCGGATTCCAATCCGGCCACTCCGGTTCCGCCGTCTCCATGAATGCTGCGCCGTCGCTCGCACGTAAAACGAATTGCAGTTTGTCAGGCGAATGCGGCGCCCCTGACATTGCGTACAGGTAGAACGTCAGCAGCGGCGAATGGTCCTGAAACTCCATCGGCGCGTTGATAAGTTCCACTAGCAATGCGCCGCTGTTCTTTGCGTAAGGTTCGACAGTTGGAACGTCCGTGAATATCCGCTCGTCAGCGTACCTGAAGTGATCCATGCCCTGGGGCATAGGATATATAAGCAGATAGTCATCGGGCTGCATCAGCTTCAAAACGTCGTCGGCCATGTGCGGCGGCTTAACAGTAGTGAACGTCGTCTCACCCGCGCTGCGGGTCACTGGCACCCACCAGAGTAGTTTCCAATCGATCTCGACGTACGCTTTATATTCCGTGTCTGGTATCAGATTATCCAGTTTCACCAGGATGTCCGCTTGCGTGGACGACTTTACTTTATTGGATGCAGGCGCGTATATCAAACGCCCCACGCGATTCAGTTCGTTTATCACCAAGGTCGCAGATGATGTCAGCGTTTCGCGAACATCCATCTTTATAGATGGATTGATAACGTCCTTGTTTAACCACAGATTCCCCGCGACGACCGCAACCGCTATCAAACAAACGAGATGCCACGGTCTTAAACGCAGCAGGAAGTTAATCAGCCTGCTTTGATCAATATCGTGTATCTCTATGGGCGAATTGGCTACCAGAGTGCGGAGCAGTACGGCGGCGAAGCCTCCCGCCTCGCTTGGCGCGGTGGCGGGCGTAGGCTGCGGCGTAGTTTGTGCGACGCGTTTCTTGTGCCCCATAAATTTCCACCTTTATGAATTATTTTAGCATAACTTGCGCATGAATTCAACATATTGGGGGAGGCAATCTACCCGGCACCATTGCGTAAACGCGTAAGGGGTGTTTCTATGTGTATGGGGATACGCGTGCCACACACGTGCCCCCCTTACGCCCTTACGCAATGGCGCCGGGTATCTCGTAACGTAGCCGACAACCCTCATCGCCCCCGCAGGGGGAGATGTCGCCGCAGCGACAGAGGGGGTTCCCCGCGGGTGTGCTTCGATAGTCTGTTCTGGAACGCAACCGGTTCCTCGTTCCAAGCCCCGGGGGAGGTCGGGAGGGGGATCGCAATTGAGCGTAGCGAGGGCGCGCAGCGCACTTCCCGAAGGCGCGGATGCGCCGCCGCGGCGGAATAAGCGCGTATTGACAACCCCGCGCCGCTGTGCTATATAATCTCTTATGCGCCTGTAGCTCAGCAGGATAGAGCGATCGCCTCCTAAGCGGTAGGCCCCGGGTTCGAATCCCGGCAGGCGCGCCAGGCAAGCCCCCGCAAGGATCAGAGTTCTTGAGGGGCTATTTTTTGTATGATTGTCCGGCTCATCAACTTTTCCACATTCTGGCATGTGGACAACCTTCAAAATCTGGTGTGGAAAAATCTGGTCCTTCCACATACCCTCTTGCCATCCAGCGCAGAATTTGCTATTATATGCCTGTTTTTGGAGATTAGCACGGCGGCGTGCGGTCGGTTGGTTGTGGACAACCTGTGGGTATATGCGGATTTATCCACAATTATACCAGATCGGTAAAGATGGTTGAGGCGTATTATGCACGGCGAGGCGACGCGGTGCATCGAAGGGAGTCCAGACATGGATCGGGAGCTAAGCGTCGACGTATGGGAAAAGGCGTGCAAACTGTTGCGCGCGGAGATGACCGAGGTTTCGTACGATACGTGGATCGCCACGCTGAAATTGATCCAGTTCACCGGGGACGCGATGTTGCTGGAGTATGTGGATACCATGCACCGTACGATGCTGGGGCGGTACTCCACGCTGATAGGCAATGCGGTAAACGTTTCCGCAGGGCGGCGAGTCAACCTGCAGTTTCTAACGGTGCAGGAGGCGGCCGCCGTCATCCAACAGGAGGAAACCGACAAGAAGACAGGTTCTCCGACGACGCTTAACCCGCGCTATACATTCGATACATTCGTCGTCGGCAACTCGAACCGTTTCGCGCGTGCGGCGGCGCTGGCAGTGGCCGAGGCTCCGGCCGAGGCATACAATCCGCTGTTTATATACGGCGGCGTTGGATTGGGCAAGACGCATCTAATGCACGCGATCGGGCACTTTATAAAGCAGCAGTATGCGACGACGCAGTTGCTGTATATCAGTTCCGAATCGTTCACAAACGAGCTGATCAGCGCGATCCAGAAGAACAAGAACGCCGAGTTCCGAGAGCGGTTCCGCAACGTGGACGTGCTGATGGTCGACGACATACAGTTCATCGCTGGGCGCGACTCGACGCAGGAGGAGTTCTTCCACACGTTCAACGCGCTGCACACGGCTGGTAAGCAGATCGTTATATCCTCCGACCGCCCGCCCAACGAGATAGCGCGGCTGGAGGAGCGACTGGTCTCGCGCTTCCAGTGGGGATTGATCGCCGACGTGCAGAAGCCCGACGTGGAGACGCGCAACGCGATCCTGCGAAAAAAAGCGGAAACCGATCAGATCGAGGTGACGGACGAAATTATCCACCTGATCGCCGAACGGGTCGATTCCAACATCCGCGAGCTGGAGGGTTCGCTGACGCGCGTCGTCGCGTACGCGATGCTGGCCGGGCAGCCGATCACGCCCCAGCTGGCGCAGGACGCGCTGCGCGATATCTCATCGGTAAAAGATCCCAAGCGTATCAACTGCGCGCTGATTCAGCAGGCTGTCGCGGAATACTGCTCGGTGACGATCCAGGATCTCAAGAGTAACAAGCGCAACCGCAACATCACCGTGCCACGCCAGATTGCGATGTTCCTCATACGTGAGTTCACAAGCGACTCGCTGCCGCGAATCGGCGACGAGTTCGGCGGGCGTGATCACAGCACGGTCATTCACGCGTGCGAAAAGGTCGCGCTGGAATTAACGACCACTCCTTCGGTCAAGCTGATGGTAGAAGATCTCCGGCGGATTATCCGTGAGAAATAGAGGTCATTGGGATCAGAGTTGTATTGAATGTATGATCGTCAGCCGCCGCGCAAGCGGACATATACGACAGCGACCAGGAGCGCCAAGCGCCCGGCGAAGAATGCAAGGTTCGTTGTAAGGCGGCCTTCGCGCCGCCGCGCTCAATTATTGATTCGGAGGTTCATAATCGCGGCGATCATCATAACTGCCGCGCTGCTGGCCGTGTATGGGATCATGCAGAGACCGCGCGGCGAATCGGGACCGAAGGCGCTCGCGTTCTCTCCGAACGACACGTATGCCTCGTTTAACGACGGGTTGCTGTATTTGTCGGGAGGGCAGTTGAACTTTGTTAATGCGAAAGGCACGGCGCGCGCACTGCTGCCGCTGGGCGAAGATGGCATGTTCTACGCGTCCGGGCAATTCATCGTGGCGTGGCGCGGGGTGCAGATATACATACTCAACGCGAACGGCGACATCCTGTATAACGACCGAGCGGCAGCGCCGATCCAGTTCGCGCGGGTGGGCGCGTCGTACGCGGCGGTGCTGTCGCCCGGCGTGGACGGCGGACAGAACATTGACGTCATCACCCACAACGGCACGCCGATATGGTCGATCGACGCCGGGACGACCGACATATTGGATATGCAGTTCTTCGGAACGCAGGATCTGCGGCTGTTGACGGTGGGTCTAGACGCGACGGGCGCGGCTCCGTCCAGCGTCGTTGCCACATACGAGCCGAAGCGCTACGAGGTGACAGGCAATGTCACGCTGTACGACCAGATTGTATACAAAGTATTTCAGAGCGGCAGCAGCATGATGATGGTCAACTCCGTCGCGATGACGGCCTACGATTACCGATGCGTGGCCTCGGCGTCGATCCCGCCGGTGACGGTGTACGGCTGGCAGCAGCGCGACGTCCGCACCATGACGGGCGACTCTATCGCGCTGTTCACGCCGATATCGTCCGACGACGGCGCGGTACGCCAGGCGCGGCTCATCACCAGCGGCGGCGAGACTGCGCTGAGGTTACCCGCGCCATGCATCGACATAAGGCTGGGCTCCCGCAGCGTATACGCGTTCGCCTCTAACGCCGTGTATGCCGCGCGGTATGGCACGGATGTTTTCACGGCGTATACGCTGCCTGCGGCGATCGACCGTGTGCTGTGTGTGTTGGACGGCGATCGAGCGGTCGTAGCGTCGGGCAACGATGTGTTTTGGGTGGATCTGCCGGCGCAGTGAAGCCCGGCTGCCTTGTGCTGCCTAATTAGACGACCAACCCGCAAGTCGTCGCATGAATACCGCACCCACGCTCGTTCTATCTAGTAAGGATTAGTTTACCTGGAGCGCGGGAGGTCGCGGATGAACATAGTCGATTACGCTGTGATAGCGGTGGTGCTGGTCAGCCTACTGTTTGGGCTGTACAAGGGGTTTATACGGTCGGTGCTTGCGCTGCTGGGGTTGTTCGCGGCGATGTATGTGTCGTATCTGTTTTCGCCGCGGTTGGTCGCGTGGATCAGCGGCAACCAAACGCTGCTGGATACGCTGATGTATTACACAGACGCGTCGATGCGGATGAGCGATGTAACTATCGCAAACACGCTGGTATCGGGACTCAATCAGAGCCAGATCGTCAGCATCGTCGCGCAGACGCAGCTGCCCGCGCCATTCGACGTGCTGCTGGAAAACAACATGATCAACCAAGTATTCGCGGCACTGCCCCAGGCGACTGTATCCGAATACCTGAACCAGACGGTCATATCGGTAATCATTCGGATCGTCAGCTATGCCGCGGTATTCATCGCCGCGTATGCGGCCGCGACACTGGTGATGAATCTGGTGCATTACGTGTTCAGGTTCCCGGTGTTGCGTCAGTTTGACATGCTGCTGGGCGGCGCTTTCGGGATCGTGCGGGGAATATTTTTAGTATACATACTGTTTGCGCTGGTACCGATACTGATGACCGTGCTGCCGTTTCCGCAGTTGGCGGACGCTGTTCGCGAGTCGCAGTTCGGGGATCTGCTGTTAAACAGCAAGATGATTCAAACGATAATGCAAGGGCATTTGTGATGAGTATGAAAGTGCTTTATATCGGCGGGACGGGGACGATCAGCACGGACTGCGTGCGGCAAACGCGGGCGTTCGGGCATGAGGTATACGTGCTCAATCGGGGCAATAGGCCGGAGCGCTTGCCCGAATGGGTACGTCCAATCGTCGGCGACATCAATGGCGATCCGGAGTCGGTGAGAGGCGTGTTAGCGGGTATGTCGTTTGACGTGGTGGCGGATTTTATTGCGTTCAGGCCGGAGCAAGTGGCGCGCGATATAGAGCTGTTCAAGGGCATGGTTGGTCAGTATGTATATATAAGTTCGGCGTCGGCATATAGTAAGCCGCCGATCAACGGATTGATCCGTGAAGATGCGCCGCTGCGTAATCCGTTCTGGAAATACGCGAGAGACAAGATATCCTGCGAGGATGTGTTGGTGAAGGAGTATAGGGAGAGCGGATTTCCGTACACGATAGTGAGGCCGAGCCACACGTATTCGGAGTGGTCGGTACCGGTTGCGATTCATGGCGCGAAGGGCAGCTGGCAGGTATTGGAGCGCATCAGGCAGGGGAAGAGTGTGCCGGTGCCAGGCGATGGAACGACGCTATGGACGTTCACACACAGTCGGGATTTTGCGGGCGCGTTTGTGAGGTTGCTGGGGAATCCGCGCGCGATAGGCGAAGCGGTGCACATCACGAGCGACGAGGGATTGACGTGGAATCAGGCGTATGAGATTATAGCGCGGGCGCTGGGGACGAAGCCGAACCTGTTACACCTGCCTACGTGGCTGTTAGAGGCTAGGGGAAAGGCGTACAGGTATGATCTAGCGGGGTCGCTATGGGGCGATAAGGCGAACAACGCGGTGTTTGACACGAGCAAGATAAAGCGGCTGGCGCCGGGTTGGTCGGCGGGGATCAGGTATGATGAAGGCGTAGCGATGTGCATAACACATCAGAACGCGCATCCAGAGTTGATCGTGCCTGATCCGGACTTTGATAAATACTGCGACGAACTGGAATTGATGGCGGCATCGTTGCGCTGACGCGGCGGCGCGGCGCATCCGCTCCTTCGGGAAGTGCGCTGCGCGCCCTCGCTACGCTCAACTCACGTTTCCCTTCCGACATCCCCCCCGGAGCTTGGGACGAACCCCCTCTGTCGCTGCGGCGACATCTCCCCCTAGGGGGGCGATGAGGGTTGTCGGTTACGTTACGGAACAGACTATCGGAACACAATCGGTTGGCCGAAGCCGATGGCTTGTGCGCCACGATGGTCCAGGCGAAGCCTGGTCAGGATTCGAAAGGGCGGATAGCCCTTCGCAGGGTCCGGGACAGAGTCCCGAAACTCCCGTTTCACCCCCCATCGGGGGGAAGGGGGGCGTTCCTCGTTCCTACGTTCCAAACCCTGCGCCCCGCCAGTGATACTGTCATAATGGAATAGTCAACTCACGTCATAGTGGCGGGGTGCTACAAACTTAAAGCGCATTCGATCCGCAGATCGAACAGCGTCCCACCGCAGTGGACAACCGAGGATTACGCGACGCAACCCAAACGTAGAGTTGCGTAACGCAATATTTATGTTGCGACG
>JAISBH010000297.1 GCA_031266295.1 Oscillospiraceae bacterium
CCGGGCAGCGTGTCGCAGGTGAGGGCGTGCGCCGCCGTGATGGCCGCGCTGGCAAAGTCGAGCGGCTGCGCGATATTCCTGATAGGGCACGTAACGAAGGACGGAGCGATAGCGGGGCCGCGCGTGCTGGAGCATATGGTCGACGCGGTGCTGTACTTCGAGGGTGAACGGAGGCACGCGTACCGGATGCTGCGGGCAGTGAAGAATCGTTTCGGTTCGGTGCATGAACTAGGGCTGTTTGAAATGACCGAGCACGGCATGGCCGAGGTTGAGAATCCGGAGGCGATGCTGCTCAGTCAGCGCGCGCATGGAGTATCCGGTTCAGTAGTGACATGCGCGATTGAGGGCACGAGGCCGTTGCTGGTAGATGTACAGGCGCTGGTAACGCGTTCGCCGCTGGCTTCACCGAGGCGAACGGTGGATGGAGTGGACGCGGGTCGTATTGCGTTGTTGTTGGCCGTACTTGAAAAGCGAGCTGGGCTGCGGTTATACGATCAAGATGTGTTTATAAATATTGCGGGTGGGTTGACGCTCTCAGAACCATCGGCGGATCTGGCGCTGACCGTAGCAGTAGCGTCGTCGCTGAAGAATATTGTTGTGTCGGATCAATGGGTTGTGTTCGGCGAGGTAGGGCTGGCTGGGGAGGCGCGAGGCGTATCAATGACGGAGCGGAGGTTGTTGGAGTGCGCACGGCTAGGGTTCACGCATGCAGTAATCCCGAAGGTGTCACTGAAGGGCTTGAAAACACCGGATGGGATGAAGGTTATTGGCGTAGAAACGGTTAGAGAGGCACTCGTAGCGGTAGAGAACCGATAGCCCTTCGCAGGGTCTGGGACGCGGCGCGTCCGCACCTTCGGGAGTGAGGATTGACATCCCCTCCCCGTGGGTTGGAACGAGGCGACGGGGAAGGGGCATATTCACTAAGATAACAAAACACCGTCGACCATCTGTAAGCGTATACCGCGTTTCCGTTTCTCCACTTGTAACCCAACGCTGATTTCGGCGTAATTCTCCCCGATGTATTTAAGATCAATCACATTCGTCATTATGATCATCAGTATATACTTCGTCTCGCGCCAGACACTCCTTAAGTTGTTTGTTTCTAGGGGGAAAAACGCTATTCGCTATGAATAGCTCGAAGTCTTTACCCGGCTGTATCGCTACCTTCTGCGACCGGATATCTACTTCACTGCCTACAAGCATCTGTATGCTAACGGCGGAGCCGCCACTCGCGGGGTCGACAACGACACTGCGGATGGATTCAGCGAGCAGAAAATTCAACGTATTATTCAAGGATTGCAGGATGGCACGTATCAGCCCAAGTATGTACGCCGAACGTATATAGCGAAAAAGAACGGGAGCGGAAAGAAGCGCACGTTAGGCATTCCTACGTTCACGGATAAGCTTGTGCAGGAATGTGTCAGAATGATACTTGAAGCTATCTACGAACTAATTTTCTCGTCGCTGTCGCACGGCTTCCGACTAAAGCGTAGCTGTCATACAGCCTTGAAAGTGGTTAAGTATGATTTCTGCGGAGCAAAATGGTTCATCTAAGGCGATATCCGAGGTTGTTTTGACGACATTGACCATTCGGTGTTGACTGGTTTGATTGGGCGGAAGATAAAGGACGTCCATTTCGTCCAACTAATCCATAAATTCTTGAAGGCTGGATACATGGAAAACTGGCAGTATCATGCCACCTATAGCAGGATTCCACAGGGAGGTATTGTGTCGCCGATTTTAGCCAATATCTATCTTAATGAACTGGATAAGCGCCTAGAGGCAATGCAAACGTCGTCTAATAAAGCGGCGGAACGTCAGTATACGCCTGAATACAGTTATCTTCACGGAAGAAAAACGTATTTAGCCAGGTGTATAAAGAGAACAACCGGAGAAAAGCGCGAGATGTACATGACGCAATGGAAAGCCGCTCATGCAAAATTGCTGAGAACGCCATCAAAGTCTCAAACAGATAAGAAAATCTGCTATGTCCGCTATGAAGATGATTTTCTTATCGCGTAAACGGCGGCAAAGTGGGTTATGAAGCGATAAAGGCTGACCTTAAAGCGTTCATATGCGATGTTCTGCATAAAGCGAAGAAAAGACCTATATTACCCACAGCAGCGAATATGCGGTGGACTTATCCGAGATGTTGGATAAGTGGCTCCGGATTCCAACGCAAACAGCCTGGCGAAAATCTCGTCCATCACCCGCTTGACGAGATCTGCGTTATTGTCCTCGATAAAGTCAGTGCCACTGTAACAGCGTTCCATGGTTATCCTCAAGAACACCTTATCAATGTCAAACCGGCGCGAGACCACGGTCTCGCGCTCGCCCGCTTCCTTCATCCCGCTCTCGCCTGACAACATCCCCGACAATAAACTTACAGAACGTACAGTACACTACAGTACGTAGATCTCCCTGAGGCGAGGCGCACGCCTAGTCTCAAAATAACAACTACCGTTGAGGGACCTTAATCCCTCAACGGCTTTTTCCTGGTTTGGGTGGCGAGATTCGAACTCGCGGCCTCTTGAACCCCATTCAAGCACGCTACCAAGCTGCGCCACACCCAAGCACATGGTTTAGTATAGCACAGCCTAGCCTGAAATACAAGCGCAATATAAAAATTACTTCACTCATCCCGCACCCTCAGCAAATCTCCTGCCCTCAAAAGTTAGAGAGCCTTTAACGCCTGGAAAGTGTCGCGCAGCGCGGGATATAGCCGCGCGTATAGGTCGTAGGTATTGGTATAGGCCGCGTGGTTCAATGCGTCCGGGTACTGCGTTGACTTCACCTTGATGATTTTGTCGCACGCTTGGGCGACGGTCGGGTATATGCCCGCGCCAACAGCGGCCAATATCGCCGCACCTAACGCAGCGCCTTCCGTACGTTCCGGCACGCCGATAGGCGAACCAAAACAATCCGCTATCATCCCGCGCCAGAAACCAGAGCGCGCCCCACCGCCTACCGCCAACACGTTATCCAGCGTCACACCCATCCCGCGTAGTATATTTACACTGTCATTCAGCGCGTATGTCACGCCCTCCATTACCGCCCGTATCAAATCGCCGCGCTTATGCATCGCGCTTAGCCCAAAGAATACCCCGCGGCAATCCGGATCCAAATGCGGCGTCCTCTCCCCCATCAAATACGGCAGATATATCAACCGATTCGCTCCGATCGGACTCTCCGAGGCCTCTTCGCTCATCACATCATACGGGTCAACGCCCCGGTCCGCCGCCAGTCTTACCTCATCCGAACATACAGTATCCCGCAGCCACCGCAGCGATAGCCCCGCCGACTGCACCACGCCCATCACATGCCACGCTCCAGGCACCGCGCAGCAAAACGTATGCACCCTGCCCTTTGGATCAATCGACAGTTGATTCGTGTGCGAGAATACCACGCCCGACGTTCCTATCGTGCAGAACGCCCGCCCGTCTCTTACCACGCCCGTTCCAACCGCCGCCGCCGCGTTGTCGCCCGCCCCTCCTACCACTAATGTAGAGGCAGACAGCCCTGTCAGCTTAGCCGCCTGCTCGGATATATGTCCCGTCACATCGGGCGATTCATACACCTTCGCCAGCATCTCCAGCGGAATACCCAACTTGCCGCATACTTCTTCCGACCATCGGCGCCCCGGCACATCCAGCAGCTGCATACCACTCGCGTCGGATACCTCCGTAGCGAAGTCTCCCGTCAGCATGTACCTTATGTAGTCCTTAGGCAGCAGTATGTGCCGGCACCTCTCGAACACATCCGGCTGATGGTTCTTTACCCACATTATTTTGGACGCAGTGAACCCCGTAAGCGCTGGGTTCGCCGTTACCTCAATCATCCGTCTCGCGCCTACCAGCGAGGTGATCTGTTCACACTCCGCGCCGGTACGCTGATCCGCCCATATGATTGAGCGGCCCAGCGTTTCGCCTTTCTCATCCAGCATTACCAGGCCGTGCATCTGGCCCGACATGCCCAGCGCCTTGATCTGTCTCGGATCCACGCCAGACTCGCGCACTACCTCGCCTATCGTTTCTACGGCGGCGCGCCACCAATCCAACGGCTCCTGTTCAGCCCAGCCGTTATGCGGCTGGTACAGCGGATATTCCCGCGACGCGCTGCACAGCTGCTCGCCTTCGGCGCTGAACAACGCCGTCTTTGTGCCCGATGTCCCCAAGTCCAAGCCTAACACGTAGGAATTGCTCATTCTATCACCCGAACATTACGCTGTTCAATACGCTTTCCAGATACTCTTGCCGCCCGCTTCCAGGCAGCGCGGGCGCGCCGTTCTTCTCGGCCGCCGCCGCCAGCTCAGCCAGCGTCGTCTTGCCGGAACGGATCTTCCGGCCCAGTTCGGTTTCAAACGACGCGTAACGATCCTTTATGAACTGGTCAATCCGCCCGTCCTCAATGATCGCGGCGGCGCGCAGCAGACCCAACGCGAACGTATCCATACCCAGAATAAACGCGTGGGCGATATCCTCCGACGTGTACGCGCTGCGGCGATTTTTCGCATCGAAGTTGAATCCGCCCGGTATTCCCCCCGCCTTCAGCACCTCGTACATGGCCAGCGTCGTCTCGTATACGTTAAACGGGAATTCATCCGTATCCCAGCCGATCAGATAATCGCCCTGATTCGCGTCGATCGAACCCAGCATACCGTTTATCGCGCTAACGCGCAGATCATGCTGGAACGTGTGGCCGGCCAATGTCGCGTGGTTCGCCTCTATATTCATCTTGAAATCTTTATCGAGCCCATATTCCTTCAGGAATCCGATCGCCGTCGCCGCGTCGAAGTCATACTGATGCTTCATCGGCTCCTTGGGCTTCGGCTCGATCAGGAAGTCGCCCTTGAATCCAATCGACCGACCGTAGTCCACAGCCATCTTCATTAACCGCGCGATATTATCCAGCTCAAACTTCATGTCGGTGTTGAGCAAGCTCTCGTATCCTTCTCGGCCGCCCCAGAATACATAGCCGCGCCCGCCCAGCTTGACAGTCATATCCAGTGCCTTCTTGATCTGCGCGGCGGCGTGGCAGTACACGTCCACCGAGTTGGTTGATCCCGCGCCATTCATGAAGCGCGCGTTGCTGAACATATTCGCCGTTCCCCACAGGCAGCGGATACCCGTCTCTCCCATTTTCTTGAGCAAATAATCCGTTATCTCATCCAGGCGCTTATTCGTTTCGCCGATCGTATCCGCCTCGGGCACCAAGTCCACATCATGGAAGCAGAAGTAACCTATGCCCAGTTTCCGCATAAGCTCAAAACCCGCGTCGACCTTCGCGCGCGCGTGTTCCATAGTACCAACCGTCTTGCCGAAGCTCTTGTCCGCAGTACCCGGCCCAAACATGTCTGTGCCAGTCGCGCCCAGCGCGTGCCACCATGCCAGCGCGAAGGGCAGGTGTTCCTTCATCTTCTTGCCCGCGACGATCTGATCCGCGTTATAATACTTGAACGCAAACGGGTTGGTTGACTTTGAACCCTCATACGCGATCTCGGGGACGGACGGGAAGTATTCCGCCATTCTCTATTGCACTCCTTCCGAAATGTAGGCTCTTGTTTATGGATGCTTACCGGTACTTATGGATACATCCCGAAAAACATTTTACAGTCATGGCGGCGCGTTGTCAATGGGTATGCCAATGTTCTCTGCAACTCCAAATTTGGAATTGGTGTCGCATTCGGTAGGGAGAACCCCTCTGTCGCTGCGGCGACGCGGCGCATCCGCGCCTTCGGGAAGTGCGCTGCGCGCCCTCGCTACGCTCAACTCACGTCCCCCTCCCGCCCTCCTCCGGGGCTTGGAACGAGGGAACGGGTTGCGCTGCGGAACAGACTATCGGAGCACAACTGCGGGGAACCCCCTCTGCCGCTGCGGCGGCATCTCCCCCTAGGGGCTTCAGTTAACCCACATCTCTGAAATGTATACATAATGCACAAACGCCTTGTGAAAGGAGCAAACTATCCGGTTCTCAAGCGAATGGAAAACCCTGTAAAATCAGCGTTCTTCAACGAACGCCATTGTCTACCTTACCCGCTTCGCACTCAGTTTTTGTGTACTTTTTCGTGAAAAGTAAGTTGTGGGTTAACTG